>JADYYZ010000376.1 GCA_020853405.1 Acetobacteraceae bacterium | reverse complement strand
TTTTCCGGCTATGAACCGGAACTTGCGCTGCCAACGCAGCAACTGGTCAGTAGTCAGAAACGAATTCAGCCTTCGTGTTCGATTTCTGTGTTTCTTGATGACTGAAGTATGGGTGCAGTGCGGCATAACGGCCATGGCGAATTGCGAAGGGCGCCCATGCACCACCCGCATGCTCACGCGCGCAGCCGTGATGTTGCGATACCGCGAACGGCACACCCCGCCGCCAACGAAGCCGTGCCGCACGGCCCCGCTGGCGCCGATCGCTCAGGCCATGCCGGCGATCTTGGCCAGCAGGAAATCGCGGAACACCGCCACGCGCTTCGAATTGCGCAGCTCCTCGGGGTAGACGAAATAGGCTTCCACCGTCGGCGCCTTGAGCTCCGGCAGCACATGCACCAGGTGGCCGGTCTCGGCCCGCATGTAGTCGGGCAGCGCGGCGAGCCCCAGGCCACTTTCGACCGCACGCAGGATGCCGGTGATGCTGTTCATCTCCAGCACCGCCCGGCGCGTGGTTCCCGGCTTGCGGCCGAGATCGAGCAGCCAGTTGATATTGTCGACCGGCGGCCGGTGGTCGCCGAACACGATCAGCCGGTGGTTGTCGAGGTCCTCGGCGTGGTGCGGGGTGCCGTGCTTCTTCAGATAGTCGGGGCTGCCCATCACGCGATAGCCGATGGTCAGCAGATGGCGCTGCACCAGGTCCGGCTGGCGCGGCGGGTGCAGCCGGATCGCCACGTCGGCCTCGCGCATCGCGAGGTCGAGCTCGGAATCGTCGAGCACCATCGACATCGTGATTTCCGGATAGAGGTCGAGGAACTCCTTGATGCGCGAGGCGAGCCAGGTGCCGCCGAACGCGGTCGTGGTGGTCACCTTCAGCCGCCCGGTCGGCCGCTCCTTGCTCTCCGACAGCAGCGCCTCGGTCATCGCCAGTTTGGCGAACACGTCGCGCACCGTCTTGTTCAGGGTCTCGCCCTGTTCGGTCAGGATCAGCCCGCGCGCGTGCCGGTGGAACAGGGGCACGGCCAGCGAATCCTCGAGCGCGCTGATCTGGCGGCTGACCGCCGATTGCGAAAGGTTCAGCGTCTCGCCCGCATGCGTGAAGGAGCCTGCTTCCGCGACCGCGTGGAAGACCCGCAATTTGTCCCAGTCCATTGTCACGTTCCGTATCCCGCATGCTTGGGCCGGCAGACCCCGGACGATCGACCGCCGATGACCTGCCGCACCCCTGAAACCATCCCTGTCGCGGCGCGCCGGAGCCTGCGCGCGCCGATCTCTGTTATTGCGCCGCCATCGCGGCGGGCATCGGCGAGGATGCCAGCCACTTCTCTGCCTCCAGCGCGGCCATGCAGCCGGTGCCGGCCGCCGTCACCGCCTGGCGGAACAACCTGTCCTGCACGTCGCCGGCGGCGAACACGCCGGCAACCGACGTGCGCGTGCTGCCCGGCGTCGTGACGATGTAGCCATCGGCATCCATCCTGACCTGGCCGGCGAAAATCGCCGTGTTCGGCGCGTGCCCGATGGCAACGAACACGCCATCGACCGAGAGCGTCGACTGCGCGCCGGTGTCGGTGTTGCGGAGCTTGAGCCCGCTCACGCCGCGCGGGTCCTGCTGGCCGAGGATTTCCTCGACGACGCCGTTCCACACCACGGTGATCTTCGGGTTGGCGAACAGCCGCTGCTGGAGGATTTTCTCCGCGCGCAGGCTGTCGCGCCGATGCACCAGCGTCACGTGCGCAGCATGGTGGGTCAGGAACAATGCCTCCTCGACCGCGCTGTTGCCGCCGCCGATCACGGCCACCCGCTTGCCGCGGAAGAAGAAGCCGTCGCAGGTGGCGCAGGCCGACACGCCGAACCCCTGGAACTGCCGTTCGCTCGGAAGGTCGAGCCAGCGTGCCTGGGCGCCGGTGGCGATCACCACCGCATCGGCCGTGTAGCGCGTGCCGGAATCGCCGGTCACCACCAGCGGCCGGCTCGAGAAATCAACCGAGACGGCAAGGTCCTCGACCACGTCGGTGCCGACATGGGCGGCCTGGGCGCGCATCTGGTCCATCAGCCAGGGGCCCTGGATCGCCTCGGCGAAGCCAGGGTAGTTCTCGACATCCGTGGTGATCGTCAGCTGGCCGCCAGGCTGAAGCCCGGTCAGCAGGAGCGGGCCGAGGGCGGCGCGTGCGGCGTAGATCGCGGCCGTGTAGCCCGCCGGCCCGGCGCCGATGATCAAGACCCGACTGTGGCGCACATCACCCATGAGCGAATCGTCCTCCGGCGATGCACGATATTGCCGACCCCGCCGCTTCTTCAAGCGGTGCGCGCAAGACGCGCAATGAGCGGGCTTCCGATTGCGCTCCGCGCGGAATAATATTTCCCGCCCCTACGACGCGACGCACAAAAGGCGAGGCACGGGTTCGCATGCGCACGCTGGAAACGATCGGCCCCGAGGGCCTTGATGCGATCGATCGCAAGATCCTTCGGGAGCTACAGACCGATGGCCGGATGACCAATGTAGAACTGGCGCGGCGGTCCGGTGTCAGCGCACCGCCCTGCCTTCGCCGCGTGCGGCGGCTTGAGGAGGCAGGGATCATCCGCGGCTACCACGCCGATACCGATGCGGCACTGCTCGGCTTCCAGATCACGTTCTTCGCGCTGGTCGGGCTCGACAGCCAGAAGGAGAGCGTGCTGACCGCGTTCGAGGCGATGGTCGCCGAATGGGTCGAGGTGCGGGAATGTCACATGATCCGCGGCGGCGGCGATTTCCTGCTGAAGGTGGTGGCGCGCGACACCGCGCACGAGAACGAGTTGACTCGCCGGCTGACCGCGGCCCCGAACGTCTCGCGCGTGCAGACGCTGCAGACGATCCGGGTGAGCAAGCACATCGCTGGCGTGCCGGTCTGAAAGCCCGCTCCTGCGCGCGGGCGGGAGAGGGTGGCGCCGGAGGCGCCGGGTGAGGAGGGCGCCGTACCCAAGCCGCGAAATCGCCAGCGCCTGGCCGACCAGACGCAGCACGGCCAGGATCGGAACCAGGGAACTGCACGCCGGAGATCGGCGTCGCGCGCAACCCGCCGTGGCGCACAGCGCGCCCTGCGCCAGGGCCTTCAGGCGAAGATGCGTGCCCAGTCTTCCTTCATCGATATTTCGGACCAGCTCCGCGCAGGCGCCTCGTCCAGCGCCTTGTCCAGGCGGCCGAATTGCGTGTGGCGGTCATAGGCGTATTCGCGCTCGGCATCGTCGTGGTGCACGATCATGCCGAACCGCGCACCTGCCCCTTCTGTCGTGTAGCGCAGCATCTGGTAGTCGTCGTCGGAATTTTCGAAGGCGGCGATCGGCCGGCGGCCGATGAAGCGCGCGATCCCCACCGGCTTGCCCGGCCCGTCATCGATGAAGTCGATGTGCGGCTCGCGCGTCAGCGTGATCCTCCCGTCCGCCTCGCCGGGCTTCAGCGCGAAGGTCGTGCCGACCACGCGGTTAGGCGTGATACCGTAGGTCTTCTCGGAGAAGGCGCGCACGAACTCCATGCCGCCGCCCGAGACGATGAAGCTGGTGAAGCCTCGCGTGGCAAATAACGCCAGCACTTCCAGCATCGGCCGATAGACCAGTTCGGTGTACGGCCGGCGCCAGCGGCCGTCCCGCGCGCTGGCGAGCCAGGCCGTGGCGATCTCCTGGAACTGCTCGGGCGAGTTCCCCGCCTGCGCCGCGCCGGCGACCTTGATCAGGCCCGGCATCCCGGCGGCGACAAGGGCCCGCAGGTCGCCCGCAGCCGCGGCGCGCAGCACCGGATCCCGCTGCCATTCGGGATTGCGGGGGCCAGCGCCTTGATCCGGTCGAGGATGAAGATCAGCTGGGTGTACATCGGCTGCTCGGCCCCCACAGCGTGCCATCATTGTCGAAGGTGGCGATGCGCTCGCTGGGCGGCACGTAGCGCGGGCCGCCCTCGGTGGTGACGGCGGCGACGAAATCGAGCAGTGCGCGCTTGCACGGACGGTCACGCCAGGACGGCAGCGGATCGGCGCCTGCCTGGGCGTGGGTGCGGGTGGCAAACGTTGCCAGCAGCAGACCGGAAACGCCGCGGCGGGTCACGGTAATTCGGGTTGTCATGGGTCTCTCCTTCGGTGTGGCCATCGCGCGGGGCGACGCGGCAGCTCCGAGGCGCCTGGCCATTCGCCAATTTCTGAAACTGCAACGAGATCTGGAAACGCAGCTGCCATTCCGGTCCGATGTCGGGGCGTACCACGTTGCAGTAGGCGCCAAGCGGGGCGCTGAAAGGCTGGTTGCCGAGAAAGAAGAGCTGCGACACCGACAGGCCCAGAGGCACGGCTCACTGGTCGCCGATCTTGGCTTCCCAGTTGGCGGTGATGATCGGCGGCCCCTGCATGCTCAGCGCCACCGTCGACGGCCGGCACCCCATACAGGGTTGCCCAGGTTCTTGTCGGTGATGGTGGGCGCCTGGATCACCGGGCCGACGCCCCAGATCACCGCGCCGGGCTTCCCGGGCGGCAGGAAGGCAGTGAACTCGGTCGGCCCAGCCCGAAAGTGGTGCCCTCGCCGGTCTGGAAGGTGGGCTGCGAGACCACCGGCAGGATGGCGTGCGTCACGAT
>JADYYZ010000375.1 GCA_020853405.1 Acetobacteraceae bacterium | reverse complement strand
CTCGACCGGCTGCTGCAGGCCGACGATATCGCCGAGGCGATCCTCTATGTGGTCACCCAGCCGCCGCGCGTCTGCGTGAACGAGATCCTGATCAGCCCGACCTTCAATCGCGGCTATCTGGCGATGCTGCCCGACAGGGGCTAGGGTTCGGCCACCTGCCCCCGCTTGGAGTACGCTGCCGTGCGCATCCCGGCTGCCACGCTTCGCCGCTTCATCGCCGACATCTTCGAGGCCGCCGGCACCAGCCCCGCCGAGGCCGGGCGGATCGGCCGCTACCTGGTGGCCGCCAACCTCACCGGCCACGACAGCCACGGCGCGGTGCGGGTGCCGCGTTACGTGCAGAACCTGAAGAACGGCGAGGTGCTGGCCGACCGCACCATCAGCATCGAACGCGAAACCCCGGTCAGCGCCGTGATCGACGGCAATGACGGCTTCGGCCAGACCGTGACGCCGCAGGCGGTGCAGGTCGGCATCGACAAGGCGAAGGCTTCCGGCCTTTCCGCGATCGCGTTCCGCAACACCGGGCATCTGGGCCGCGCCGGCGACTGGGCGGAAATGGCGGCCGAGCAGGGGCTTGTCAGCATCCATTTCGTCAATGTGCGGGGTTCGCTGCTGGTCGCGCCCTTCGGCGGGGTCGATCGCATGCTCTCGACCGCGCCCTTCTGCATGGCGGTGCCGATCCCTGGCCGGCCGCTGCTGCTGCTCGATTTCGCGACCTCGCTGGTCGCCGAGGGCAAGGTGCTGGTGGCAAGCCGCGGTGGCAAGAAGGTCCCCGACGATGCGCTGGTCAGGCCGGACGGGCAGACCAGCGGCGACCCGGCAACGCTGTACGGCGACCTCTCCGGCGCCGAGCGCAACCCGGAGAACGGCGGCGGGGCGATCCGCACCTTCGGGCTGCACAAGGGATCGGGCCTTGCCTTCATGTGCGAGATCCTGGGCGGCGCGCTGACCGGGAACGGCACCTGCGGTCCGCGCGCGGCGCGCCGCGGCGCCATCCGCAATGGCATGATGAGTTTCTATCTGTGCCCCGATCTGATCGGCGATCCCGCCGAGATCGCCGCGCGGGCAGAACGCTACATCGCCTTCTTCAAGTCCTCGCGCCCGGCGGTCGCCGGCGGCGAGGTGCTGGTGCCCGGCGAACCCGAGGCGAGGACCCGTGCCGAGCGCGAGGCGAACGGCGTGCCGCTGCCGCCCGAGAGCTGGGCCAGCATCGTCGCTGCGGCGCAGAGCGTCGGCCTCGGCGAGGCCTCGATCCCCGCCGCTGCCTGAGGAGCGAGAGCGAGCCATGAACGACGCGACCCCGGTGCGCGCGCTGCCCGACCACCGCAGCCAGAACTGGACGATCCGCAAGCCCGGCGCGCGCGGCACGGGCGGCATGGTCGTCTCGCAGAGCAGCGTTGCCGCCGGCGTCGGCGCCGACGTGCTGCGCGCAGGCGGCAACGCCGCCGATGCCGCGGTCGCGACCGCGTTCGCGGTCGGGGTGGTCGAGCCGTGGAACTCGGGGCTCGGCGGCATCGGGCACGCCCTGGTCCACCAGGCGGGCGCGGCGGAGGCGGAGCATTGCGATTTCGGCCCCGTGGCGCCCGCGGGCCTCGATCCCGCCGCATTCAAACTGACCGGGCGGATCAAGACCGATCTGTTCGCCTGGCCGGAGGTCGAGGGTGACACCAACATCCACGGCCCGCTGTCGGTGGTCGCGAACACCGCGCCGGCCGGCTATGTCAGCCTGCACAAGCGGTTCGGGCGGATGCCGCTTGCCGAGCTGATCCAGCCCGCGGTCGGGCTGGCGCGCCGCGGCCTTCCCGCCGACTGGTTCGCAGCGCTGAAGATCGCCTCGGCCGCGAAGGATCTGCGGCGCTATTCGGAATCGGCCCGGATCTACCTGCCGGACGGGCTGCCGCCGGCGCCGCCCTATGTCGGGGCGCCGACCGCCCTGGTGCAGGGCCGGCTTGCGGATACGCTGGAAGCGATCGGGCGCGAGGGCACCGATGTGCTGTATCGCGGCGCGATCGCGGCCGGCATCGTCGGCGACATCCGCGATGCCGGCGGGCTGCTCGCCCGGTCCGACCTCGAAGCGGTCGAGCCGGCCTGGCGCACGGCGCTCGCGATTCCGCACCGGCGCGCCCTGGTGCAGGCGGCAACCGGGCTGACGGCAGGCCCGACGCTGGCGCGCGTGCTGGCGTTGCTGGCCGATGCGCCGGTGGCGGCGGCACCGGATGGCGCGTGGTATGCCGCACTGGCGCGGGCGATGCGCACCGCCTACGCCGAGCGGCTTTCGGGCAAGGGCGCGGGCGCGCCCATGGCCACCCATACCACCCACCTGACGGCCGCCGACAAGGACGGGATGATGGTGGCGCTGACCACCACGCTGCTCTCCAGTTTCGGCTCGCGCCTGGTGCTGCCCTCGTCCGGCATCCTGATGAACAACGGCGTGATGTGGTTCGACCCCCGCCCGGGTGCGCCGAACGGCATGGCGGGCGGCAAGCGGCCGCTGACCAACATGTGCCCGATCATCGTGCTGCGCGACGGCAGGCCGGTGCTGGCCGCCGGCGCCTCGGGCGGGCGGCGGATCCTGGCATCCGTGGTGCAGATGATGAGTTTCGTGCTCGATTTCGGCATGGCGCCGGAGGATGCGGCGCATCAGCCGCGGATCGACGTCTCCGACCCCGATGCGGTGACCGCCGACCCGCGCCTGCCCGGGCCGGTGCTGGCGGCGCTATCCGCCGAGAACCCCGTGAAGCTCGCCGAGCATACCGTGCTGCCGGTGAACTATGCCTGCCCGAACCTGATCCTGCGCCACGATGACGGCACGCTGGCCGGCATCTCCGATGCGATGATCCCCTGGAGTGCTGCCATCGCGGCGTAAGGCGCTGACCAGACCGGGCCGGGCGTTGCCCGCTATGCCGCCGGCCGGCAGCGGATGCGATGGTCGGGGCCGATCTCGACCAGTTCGCTGGGGAGCGGTTCGGCATAGACATCCGGCACGCCGACCTCCTCGGGGTAGAAGCGCCAGCCCGCGGGCGGTGCCGCTGCCGGCAGCGCGAGCGGCGCGCCCTTGCGCAGGATCGCGTCCGGGTCGGGGATCGTGCTGATCAGTTTGCGCGTATAGGGGTGGCTCGGCCGCGAGAAGATGGCGCGCCAGCCGCCGATCTCGACGATCTGGCCGTAGTACATCACCGCCACCCGGTCGCTCATGTGCTCGACCACGCCGAGATCGTGGCTGATCATCACGTAGGAGAGCGCGCGCTTTTCCTGCAGGTCGAGCAGCAGGTTGATGATCTGCGCGCGGATCGAGACGTCGAGCGCCGAGACCGGTTCGTCGAGCACGACGATGCGCGGGTCGAGGATCAGCGCGCGCGCGATGCCGATCCTCTGGCGCTGCCCGCCGGAGAATTCGTGCGGGTAGCGGTCGGCATGTTCGGGCAGCAGCCCGACATCGCGCAGCATCGCGCCGACGCGGTCGTTGATCTCGCCGCGCGGGCGCCTGGCGTGCAGCTGCAGCGGCCCGGCCAGGGTGGCGTGCACGGTCTGGCGGGGATTGAGCGAGGCGTAGGGGTCCTGGAAGACCATCTGGGCGATGCGCGCGCGCTCGAACCTGCCGGGTGCGTCGGGCCCGACCAGCGAGCGCCCCTGGAACCGGATGTCGCCCGTGGTCGGCGGCTGCAGCCCCATCACCGCGAGCGCCGTGGTCGATTTGCCGCAGCCGGACTCGCCGACGATGCTGAGGCACTGGCCCTCGGCCAGGTCGAGGCTGACGCCGTTGACGGCGCGCAAGGTTCGCCTGGGGCGGCCCAGGAACTGGCCGCCGATGGGAAAATGCACGTGCAGCCCGTCGATGCTGAGCAGCGGTGCGTTCATGCGCCGTCGGCGCCAGGGCGCTGCTTGCGCGGCTCGAAGAACAGGTTCTCGGTCAGCCGCGAGCGATCGGCGATGACGGCGTCGATGTCGACCAGGCGGCCCCGCCCGCGCAGCTGGCGCGAGCCGAGCCGCGGCAGCGCGCCCAGCAGCCCCCTGCTGTAGTCGTGCCACGGGTCGGCGAACAGCTCGTAGGTGTCGCGCTCCTCGACGATCTTGCCGTCGTACATCACGCCGACGCGCTGGCACATGTTGGCGATCACGCCCAGGTCGTGGCTGATCAGCAGCACCGCCGTGCCCCGCGCGGTACAAAGTTCCTGGATCAGTTTCAGCACTTCGGCCTGCACCGTGACGTCGAGCGCGGTGGTCGGCTCGTCGGCGATCAGCAGGTCGGGGTTGCAGGCCAGCGCGATCGCGATCATCACGCGCTGGCGCATGCCCCCCGACATCTGGTGCGGATAGGCGTGCACGCGCTGGTCGGGTGCCGGCACCCGCACCGCGGCCAGCGCCTCGATGGCCAGCGCATTGGCCTCGCGCCAGGCCTTGCCCTGGTGCAGCACGAACATCTCGGCGATCTGGCGGCCGACCGTGGACAGCGGATTGAGCGCGGTCATCGGCTCCTGGAAGATCATGGTGACGCGGTCGCCGCGCAGCTGGCGCATCGCGCGCGCCGGCAGCGTGCGGAGATCGGTGCCCTTGAACAGGATGTTTCCGGCGGTGGCGGCGAGCGGCTTCTTCAGCAGCCCGATCACCGCCAGCGAGGTCACGCTCTTTCCCGACCCCGATTCGCCGACCAGGCCGTACGCCTCGCCGGGCAGGATGCTGAACGAGATGTCGCGGATGATCTCGCGCTGCTGGCGGCCGAGCGGCAGCGCGACGGTCAGGTTCCGCACCTCGAGCAGCGGGGCGGTGCTCATGCGCGCCTGGTCTTCATGTGCGGATCGAGCGCGTCGCGCAGCCCGTCGCCCAGCAGGTTGAAGCCCAGCACGGTGAGGAAGATCGCAAGGCCGGGGAAGATCGCCGCCCACGGCGCGATCACGATCGTCTCGCGCGCATCGGTCAGCATGTTGCCCCAGCTCGGGGTCGGCGGGTGGATGCCGAGGCCGAGGAACGACAGGGCCGCTTCCGCCAGCACCGCCGAGCCGATGCCAAGCGTTGCGATCACCAGGATCGGCCCGACCATGTTGGGCAGCAGCTGGGTGGCCATGATCCGGGCATCGCCGTAGCCCACGGTCTCGGCCGCCTGGATGTAGCCGACGCTGCGCAGCGACAGGGTGGCGCTGCGCGCGATCCGGCAGGTCCAGGACCAGTTGGTCAGGCCGAGCGCGATCAGCAGGCTGGAAAGGCCGGGGCCGAGCACGGCCATCACCGCCAGCGCGAAGATCAGCGACGGGATCGCCAGCATCAGGTTGGTGATCCCGTTGACCAGATCGTCCCACCAGCCGCCGCGATAGCCGGCCGAGATGCCGAGCATCAGCCCGATCATCGAGTTGATCCCCTGCGAGACGATGCCGACCGTGAGCGAGACGCGCGCGCCATACAGCACGCGGGTGAACACGTCGCGCCCCTGCATGTCGGTGCCGAACCAGAATTCCGCGCCTGGCGCCTCCTCGGCCTTCATCAGGTCGGCATCCAGGATCGGATCAAGCCCGGTCAGCAGCGGCGCGAAGATTCCGCCCAGGATCACCAGCAGCGTCAGCACGCCGCCCACCACCAGGTTGAAGCGCAGCTGCATGCAGGCTCAGCCCTGCTTGATGCGCGGATCGATCGCCGCATAGACGATGTCGACCAGCATGTTGATGAACAGGAACCACAGCACGATCACCAGCAGCGTGCCCTGCACGGCCGGGATGTCGCGCACCGCGACGCTGTCGACCAGCAGCGAGCCGATGCCGGGCCAGGAGAACAGTTTCTCGATCACCACCGCCTGGCCGAGCAGCGAGCCGAACTGCAGCCCGATGGTGGTCACGATCAGCACCAGCGCGTTGCGTGCGACGTGCCAGCGCACCACCAGCGCGTTGCTCATCCCCTTGGAATGGGCGGTGCGGATGAAATCGGTGTTCAGTACGTCCAGCACGCCGGCGCGGGTGGTGCGGGCGAGCAGCGCGAGCGGCGTCAGGCCGAGCGTGGCGGCGGGCAGGATCAGGTGCAGGAGTCCGCCGTCGCCATAGCCGAAACTGGGCAGCCACCCGAGTTTCAGCGCGAACAGGTACATCAGCAGCAGGCCCAGCCAGAACTGCGGCATGGAAAGGCCGGAGACCGCGCCGATCATGGTGCCGGCATCGAGCAGGCTGCCCGGCCGCAGCGCCGCGACGAAGCCCAGCGGCACCCCGATCACGGCGGCGAACAGCATCGCCGCGATCGCCAGTTTCAAGGACGCCCAGATGCGCGCGTCGATCAGGTCGATCACCGGCTGGCGGGTGCGGAACGAGGTGCCGAGGTCGAACCGCGCGAGGTCATAGAGGAACCGGGCGAACCGCTCGTAAAGCGGCTTGTCGAGCCCGAACTCCCGGGTCAGCCGCGCCAGCAGCGCCGGATCGGCATCGGCCCTGCCGTCGGCGATCAGGGAGGCCGCGAAACTGCCCGGCACGACGCTGAAGATCACGAAGATCAGCAGCGCGACCGCGACCACCGTCGGAATCGCCTGCAGGAGGCGGCGGAGCGTGAAGCGCAGCATTCCTGGCCTTCGCGTTCACCCCCGGCCCGCACGCGGCGGGCCGGGGGTTCCGGCTCAGCGGCGCGAGGCCGGCGCGGTGGAATCGATCCACAGCGCCTCGTAGTTCTGCAGCGCCAGTTCGGTGGCGTTCGGCTGCAGCCCGTGCAGCCACGGCTGATAGGCCATGACCGCCTTGTTGTAGTTGAAGAACCAGATCGGTGCTTCCTGCTGGAGCAGGTTGTTGGCCTGGCGCAGCAGGTCGTTCTGCTTCGCCGGGTCGCGTTCCGCGCGCGCCGCGTCGAACAGCCGGTCGAATTCCGGGTTGCTGAAGCCGGTATAGTTGCATGCCGAACGCGGCGTCTTGGAATAGAAGCACAGCAGCGCCGACACCGGATCGGGGCCGGTCGCGTTCGACCAGATATAGGACTGGAACTCGCCCTTGACGATCAGCTCGGAATGCACGGCGCTTTCCACCGGCCGCGGCCGCACCCGGATGTTGACCTGCGCCAGCATCGGGATGATCGCCTCGACGATCGGCACGCCCCAGCTCTCGTTCGGCGTCGCGTTCACCTCGAACTCGAAGCCGTTGGCGAACCCGGCCTCGGCCAGCAGTGCGCGCGCCCTGGCCGGATCATAGGCATAGGGTGTCGCGTTCCGGTCATAGGCCGGCGAGGAGATCGGCAGCCAGCTGGTGGCAGGGTATGCCTTGTTGCGCGCCAGCCGCTGGATGATCAGCCCGCTGTTGATGGCATGGTTGATCGCCTGGCGCACCCGCCGGTCGGCGAACGGCGGGTAGCTCAGGTTGAAGCCGATGTTGCGCGTGAACACCTCGGCCACCTCGATCAGGTGGTTCTTCAGCACGGGATCGGCCTGGTAGGTCTGGTACTGCGCCGGGCCAAGGATCGAAACGTCGATCTCGCGATTGCGGAAGGCGACGTCGCGGGCCGAGGCATCGCCCATGATCACCACGTTGACGCGGTTCAGATAGGGCAGGCCCTCCTTGTAGTAGCGGTCGAACCGTTCGACCACCGCACGCGAACCCGGCACGTGCTCGACGAAGCGGAACGCGCCGAGGCCCGAGGGGCGAGTGGCGAATTCCGGGCGGCCGCCGATGTCGGAGGGATAGATCGCGACCGTCCCGCGCATCAGCGTGAAGCCGGGGTTGGTCGGCGTGTTGTAGGTGATCTCCAGCGTGTGGTCGTCGATCTTGCGCAGGCCCGAGATCGTGGTCGCGCTGCCGGCGGCGAATTCGGCGACTCCCTTGATGTTGGCAAGGAAGCGCGCGCCGGGAAACGCGTTGGCCGGGTTGGCGACGCGGTGATACGACCAGATCACGTCATCGGCGGTGAACGGCTTGCCGTGGTGGAACACCGCGTTCGGGCGCAGCCTGTAGGTGAACACCCTGCCGTCCGACGATTCCTCGACCGCGCTCGCCAGTTCCAGCACCGGCTCGTTCTTCTCCGAATCCCACCGGTACAGGCTGCGATGGATCGAGGAGGCGAAGATGTCGTCCTGGATGGTCGGCGTCGCGTGCACATCGAGCGTCGAGAAGCTCGAGCCGTAGGGCGCGATGAAATTCAGCGTGCCACCCCGCTGCGGCGTCTGCGCAAGAGAGGCCGCGATGGTGCCGAGGCTCAGCACCCCGGCCAGTGTCAGCGTCTTCAGCATCCGATGTTGCCCTCCCTCTGTGGGTGTTCGTTGTCGGCCATTCTCGCGAGGCCAGCCTTCCCGGGGTCACTCTACCCTGGATCAGTCTGCCTGGGGTCAGTCTGCCTGGGGTCAGTCTGCCCGGGATCCGCCCGTCGCGGCGGCCCGGGCCGTCGCGGCGGGCAAGACAGTCAGTCGGCGTACTGCCCGGCCGATTGCAGCACCGGCCGCCACTTCGCCACCTCGGCTTCCCAGAAGGCGCGGTGCGCGGCCGGCGTCGCACGCTCCTGCGGCTCCGGTGTCAGGCCGAGCTCGGCGAAGCGGGCAATCACCTTGTCGTCGCGGAGCGCGGTGCGCAGTGCCGCCGAGGCGCGCTCGATGATTGCGGCCGGCGTGCCCTTGGGCGCATAGAAACCGTGCCAGATCGCAATCTGCAGGTCGGGCATGCCGAGCTCGGTCGTGGTCGGCACGTCAGGCAGTACCGGAAGCCGCGCCGGCGTCGTCACCGCCAGTACGCGAATGGCGCCCGCCTTGATGTGCTCGACGGTGTTGGTGGTCTGGTCGCACATCACGTCGATGCGCCCGGCCAGCAGTTCGGTCATCGCCGGGCCGGTGCCGCGGAAGGGCACGGTGGTCATCGGCGTCTGCAGCAGGTACTGCAGCAGCGTGCCGCACAGCTGGCTCGCCGCGCCGAGGCCGGCATTGCCGAGGTTCGCGTCCTCCTTCTTCTCCTTGATCCAGGCCACCAGCTCCTGGAAGGTTTTCGCGGGATGGTCCTTGCGCACCACCATGGTCATTGGTGCCGCGGTGATCAGGCCGATCGTCTCGAACCCCATCGGGTCGTAGGGCAGGCGGCGATAGAGTATCGGGATCGTCGCCATGCCGATATGGTGCAGCAGCAGGGTGTAGCCGTCGGGGCGGGCCGATGCCACCCGTGCCGCGCCCAGCGTGCCGCCGGCGCCGCCGACATTCTCGACGATCAGGTTCTGGCCGAGATCCTTGCCCATCGCCTCGCTGACCAGGCGGGCTACCGCGTCGGTCGGGCCGCCGGCGGCGAACGGCACGATCACGCTGACCGGGCGCTGCGGCCAGCCCTGGGCGGCGGCGGGCAGGCTGGCGCCGGGCAGGCTGGCGGCGGCAAGTATTGCGGCTGCGAACAGGGCGCGGCGGAGCATGGCGGCCTCGGGGCGGGTTGTTTCCGGTTGAGCAACGCGGATGGCGTGGCGTCTGTCAAGCGAATTGCCGCGCCGGCGGTCCCGGCGGCGGCCAAGCCAGCACGCGGTTGCAGTCAGGGATAGGCGCAGCGATCCGCGACCACGGTGACGAAGCCGCGCAGCTCCGCTTCCGTCACGGTGAAGCGCAGTTCGCTGTTGCCGCGCACGATCGAGTGGTGCAGCGGCAGCGTACCCTCGACGTCGGATCGCGCGCCCCCGAGCTGGGTGAAGGTGATCTTCACCGGCTTCGCTGGGTCGAACCAGGCGTGCGCCGCGCCGGCCTCGTTGGTGGCGGACTCGCCCTCGCCGCTGACCAGCACGGTCGAATTGTCGAACGCGACCGTCGGCGCGCTGCCGCGGGTGGCCGGCGTCTTCAGCTGGAACCGGCGCGAGGTCGGCTGGTTCTCGCATTTGTCGCCCATCGTCGCACTCCGGATCACGAACGCCATGCGTTCGGCGCCGATGCCTTCACCGATGCGGGTCTGCAGCAGCTTGTAGAGATCGGCGCCGGGCCCGGTCGGCACCTCGCGCTGGTAGCGGGCGTTGGCCTCGGCCTCGCGCGCGAGTGCTGCCTGGCGGGCGGCCTCCAGTTCCGCGATGCGGCCGTTCAGGGTGGTGATGCTGGCGGCCTGGCGGCGGATCTCCTCGCGCAGGCCCGCGACCTCGACGCGCACCAGCTCGGCGCCCGACTGGTAGGCAGCGCCGCCCAGCGCGACCAGGCTGCCCAGCACCACGAAGACCTTCAGCACCTTCAGTCTGCGACGCCGCTTCTCCGCGCGCCGCGTGTCGCGAAATCCCCACGCCATCTCTGCGTGATCCCTCCTGGTGGGCCGTGCCGGCCGCCTGTCCGGCAGTCATCGTCACGGATGCGACCGAGGTCAACCGTGCCCGCCTGGCGGGGCGCCCTCTATCCGGGCCGGCCGCCCCGCAGCACCCGCGGCGTGGCCAGGGCAGCGACCAGCGCCAGCTGGATCGCGATCGCATCCATCGGCAGCGCCCAGCCGCCGCTTGCCGGCACCGCCAGCGCGAACAGCGCCGGCCCGAACACGTAGCCCAGGAAGGTGAAGACGGTGGAGCCCGATGTCGCCTCGGAAACCTGGTTGCGCGGCACCAGGCGCGCCACCTCGGCCAGGTAGATGCCGTTCCAGCTGACCGCGAAGAAGCCGGCAAGGGCGGCCGCGGCGACGATCACCCCGGCGCCGGTGCCGACCGGCAGGTTGGCCAGCAGCAGCACCGATGCGGCCGCGACGAAGCCCTGCATGGCGAGGTTGAGGCTCGGCCGGCCGGTACGGTCGGCGAGCCAGCCAAGGAAGATGCGGGCGAACACCCCGGCCGCCTGCAACGCGGCAAAGGCGTTGCCGGCCGCGATCAGCGACAGCCCGTGCACCTCGACCAGCCAGGTGACGGTGAACGCGAACAGGCAGCCCTGCACCAGCGAGAACGACACCGCAAGCAGCGTCAGCAGCGGCAGGCCGGGGGAAAGCCCGAGCGCGCGGTACGGCGCGATCAGTGTGCTGGGCGCGAACAGCGCGCGCGGATGCACCGGTCGCGTCGGCTCGCGCTCGGCATCCAGCGTGCGGCGCAGCGGCTGGATCGACCAGGCGGAGAGGCAGGCACAGGCCGCGCACACGGCCAGCGCCACCTGCCAGCCGAAAAGATGCGCGATCGGCGCCGTCACCAGCCCGGCCAGCATGCCGCCGGCGGGCGCGCCCGCCTGCTTCACCGAGAAGATCAGCGTGCGATGGCCCGCTGGCGCGGTGGCGGCGAGAATGCGGCTGCCGGCCGGTGGCGTCGGCCCATAGCCGAGCCCCAGCAGCAGTGCCGCCGCGACCAGCGCCGGGATGGTGCCGATCCAGACCGCAAGCAGCCCCAGCGCTGCCGTCGCCGCGCCCGCCTGCAGCATCCGCACCGGCCCCAGCCGTGCCAGCACCGGGCTGCCGAAGGCCAGGAAGAACACGGTGCCGAAGGCGTTCAGCGCCGAGAGGTTGCCGATGGCCTCGGGCGCCAGGCCGAAATCGGCGGTCAGCGCCGGGCCGATCACCGGCAGGCTCTGCGTCATGAACGAGGCCATGGTCTGCATCAGCAGCGTCGCGCCGAGTGCGGCAACCCAGGCGGCGGTCACGCGCGCGGCGCTCCGGTATCGATCGCGATCAGGGGCACCGCGCTAGCTGGCACCGGCGCGGCGAAGCGCGTCCTCGATGCTCTGGCGGCGCGCTTCGGCACGCGCCTGGGCCGCCGGGTCGGGGTTGGCGCGGTCGCGCTGCAGGGCGTCGATCTCACCCGCGATGCGTGCCGATTCGGCGGCCGGCATGCGGGCCTGGGCGTCGGCGAGCTGGCCGCGCAGGCGGGTGATCTCGGCATCCTGCTGGCGGTTGGCGCGCTGCTGGGTCGCGAGCTGCTGGCGGCTTGCATCGGCACGGCGCTCGGCCGCGAGTGAGTTGGCGCGCGCCGCCAGCGCCTGGTTCTGCGCTGCCGTCGCCTGTGCCTCGATGGTGCGTGCGCGCTGTTCGTCGGCGCCGGTCACGGCCGCGCCAAGGCCGCCGAAGAAGCCCCGCTCGCTGGCCGGCGCGTTGGCCGAGGCGCAGGCGCCCGCCAGCAGCGGCAGCATCAGCAGCCTGGCCACCGCCCTCATGCTGCCTCTGCCCGGGCGAGCGCTGCCTGCAGGCGATCCGCACTTTCCTGCATCTGCTCGCGCGAGGTGGCGACGCGGCTGGCCTCGCCGCCGACGCCATCGGTGCGCATCGCGCCTTCCACCTTGATGCTGTGCTCGACACCTTGCTGGATCAGGGCGAGATCGGCCTTGGCCTGGCGCAGCTGGGCGTCGAGCTGGGCGCGGGTGATCTGGCCGGCCGCATAGCGCTCGCGGGCGGCCGCGAGTTTCGCCGCGTTCTCGCGCGAGACCTGGTCGGAGAGGGCGGCGGTACGGGCAAGGTCGGCGCTTTCGCGCTGGGCGGCTTCCAGCCGGCTTTGCGCTGCCTGCTCGCGGCTGGCGTAGCGCTGGTTGCGCCCGGCGATATAGTAGCCGCCGGCACCGCCGAGTGCCGCGCCCGCGGCAGCCCCGATCGCGGCACCGCCAAGCCGGTTGCCGCGGTTGTTGCCGGCCAGCAGGGCGCCGGCCAGCGCGCCCAGCAGGGCGCCGGCGACCGCCCCGGTCGCCACGGTTTCGTTGAAGCGCTCGGTCTGCTGGCGAAGTGCCCGCTGCGCCGGCGTCAGGCTGGGATCGTTCGCCGACGAGGCGCAGGCGCCCAGCATCAGCAGCGCCAGCGCGCCCGACAGCATCCGGTTGCGCCCGAGCCAGCACAGCATGGCAGTCCCCCCTCAGCTCGCCGGCGCCGGCGGCACCGCGAACACCTCGACACGGCGGTTCACTTCGGAGCGCGGGTTGGCCGGGTCAAGCAGCTGCAGCGGCCCGAACCCCTGTGGCTTCAGCCGTGCGCGCTCGACCCCGCGCCCGGCGAGGTAATCGACCACCGAAGCCGCCCGCAGCTCCGACAAGGCGAGGTTGTAGCCGAGCCGCCCGGCGACGTCGGTATGGCCGTTGATCTCGAACCGGAAGCGCGCCAGCCG
>JADYYZ010000374.1 GCA_020853405.1 Acetobacteraceae bacterium | reverse complement strand
GTTCATCGACAACATCTTCCGCTTCACCCAGGCGGGGTCCGAGGTCTCGGCGCTGCTGGGCCGCATCCCCTCGGCGGTGGGCTACCAGCCGACGCTCGCGACCGACATGGGCGCGCTCCAGGAGCGCATCACCTCGACCAAGAAGGGCTCGATCACCTCGGTGCAGGCGATCTATGTGCCGGCCGACGACCTGACCGACCCCGCGCCCGCGACCTCGTTCTCGCACCTCGATGCGACCACCGTGCTCTCCCGCCAGATCGCCGAGCTCGGCATCTATCCGGCGGTCGACCCGCTCGACTCGACCAGCCGCGTGCTCGACCCCCGCGTGGTCGGCGAGGACCACTACGAGGTCGCGCGCGAGGTGCAGCGCATCCTGCAGAGCTACAAGAGCCTGCAGGACATCATCGCCATCCTGGGCATGGACGAGCTGTCGGAGGAAGATAAGCTCACCGTGGCGCGGGCGCGGAAGATCCAGCGCTTCCTGAGCCAGCCCTTCCACGTGGCGGAGGTGTTCACCGGCTTCCCCGGCAAGTTCGTGCCGATCGCCGAGACCATCCGAAGCTTCAAGGCGATCTGCTCGGGCGAGTACGACCACCTGCCGGAGGCCGCCTTCTACATGGTCGGCACCATCGAGGAGGCGGTCGAGAAGGCGCAGAAGATGGCCGCCGAGGCGGCCTGAGCCAGGGCCAGGTAAAAGGATGCCGGCGCGATGAGTTTCACCTTCGAGGTGGTCAGCCCCGAGAAGCTGCTGCTGTCCACCCAGGCCGAGCTCGCCGAGATCCCCGGCGAGGACGGTGACCTCGGCATCCTGGAAGGGCACGCCCCGATGGTGGTGCAGCTCAGGGGCGGCGTGATCCGCCTGACCCGGGCCGATGGCGGCGCGCAGGAACTGTTCGTCGCCGGCGGCTTCGCCGAGATCACGCCCGATCGCACCGCGGTGCTGGCCGACGAGGCGCTGGCGCTGGAGGAGATCACCCGCGCCGTCGCCGAGGCACGCCTCGCCGAGGCCGAGGACGCCTACCGCGAAGCCACCGCCAAGGATGCCGACCAGGTGGTGCGCGAAGCGGCGTTCCGGCGGGTGCTGAGCGCCCAGGCGATGCTGGACGCGGCAGCCCGTTAGGCAGGGCCGCCAGGCGCCCTCCTCCCGGCACCGGATGCCCGCCGCCGCCCTTGGAACCGGGCGCCCGGTAACCTACACATTGCCACCAAGGAATCCGGCGCGGGCGAGTCGCCTTCCCCCCGCCCGGTGCCGGCATTCCGATCGGGAACGACGCAGCAACGGCGGCCATGAAGCACTGGACCCTCGACCAGGTACCTTGGGACCGGTTCGACGCGAACCTCGCGGAACCCGCGCTGGTGCCGCTGGTCAAGGCGGCGGCGCTGGTCGAATACAACGCCAACGACTACACGACCTATCTCTGCGGCGTCTTCCACGACGACCCCGATTTCCAGCAGGCGGCGCGCTACTGGGCGGCCGAGGAAGTGCAGCACGGCCAGGCGCTGGGCAAGTGGGCGAAACTGGCCGACCCGGAATTCGACTTCGAGGATGCGTTTGCCCGCTTCCGCGACGCCTTCAAACTGCCGCTGGGCGCAGAGACCAGCGTGCGCGGCAGCCGCACCGGCGAGCTGATCGCGCGCTGCATGGTCGAGACTGGCACCTCGAGCTACTATTCGGCGCTCGCCGATACCACCCGCGAGCCGGTGCTGGAGCAGGTGTGCCGGCTGATCGCCGCCGACGAGTATCGCCACTTCAAACTGTTCTACGACCACATGAAGCGCTACCTCGCGCGCGAGAAACTGAGCGTGTTCGACCGCGCCCGGATCGCGCTCGGCCGCATCACCGAGACCGAGGACGACGAGCTCGCCTGCGCCTACCACTGCGCCAACACCCGGCCGGGCAGCGTCTATCGCCACGAGGAAGCGATGGCCGGCTACCTGTCGCGCGCGATCGCCGCCTATCAGCCGCACCACGTGCAGCGCGGCACCGGCATGATCTTCAAGGCGGTCGGCCTGCCGCCGCGCGGGCGGATCAGCGATCTCGCGGCGCGCGGCGGCTATCTGCTGATGCAGCGTCGCCGGCGCAAGATGGAGCGCATCCTGGAACGCGCCGCGGCCAGCCAGGCGCCGCCGCTGGCGCGCGCCGCCTGAACGCTGCCCCCCCCTCCATCCCGGAGGCGCCCGGCCGGGCCGGCACTCGCGGCTGCCATGCCTTGACCCGCCGGCGCCCGGCCATTATCCCGCCCCCGCCTCAGTTCTGCCGCGGCCGGCCGCTATCCCGCGCCGCGACTCCTCCCACATCGAGGGCACTGCCACATGCGCCGGACCGGCGAGTTCCTGTTCACTTCCGAATCGGTCAGCGAAGGCCACCCGGACAAGGTCGCCGACCGCATCAGCGACAGCATCCTTGACGCCTTCCTGAAGGACGATCCCTTCGCGCGCGTCGCCTGCGAGACGCTGGTCACCACCAACCGCGTGGTGATCGCCGGCGAGGTGCGCGGCAGCGAGCATATCGGCCGCGAACAGGTGATCGAACTGGCGCGCGAGGCGATCAAGGACATCGGCTACGACCAGAAGGGGTTCTCCTGGCGCTCGGCCGAGATCGAAAGCCACCTGCACGCGCAGTCGGCCGACATCGCGCAGGGCGTCGATGCCGCCGGCAACAAGGACGAGGGTGCCGGCGACCAGGGCATCATGTTCGGCTATGCCTGCACCGAGACGCCGAGCCTGATGCCGGCGCCGATCCATTACGCCCACCTGGTCCTGCGCCGCATCGCCGAGATGCGCCGGGCCGGCGACAAGCTCGCCGACGGCCTGCTGCCGGATGCGAAGAGCCAGGTGACGCTGCGCTACATCGATGGCGTGCCGGTCGGCGCCACCAGCGTCGTCGTCAGCACCCAGCACCAGCCCGACATGAGCCAGGATGCGATCCGCGCCAACGTGCACCGGATCGTGGAGACCACCCTGCCGAAGGGCTGGATGTGCCCCGAGCGCGAACTCTATGTGAACCCGACCGGCAAGTTCGAGATCGGCGGGCCCGACGGTGATTGCGGGCTCACGGGCCGCAAGATCATCGTCGATACCTATGGCGGCGCCTGCCCGCACGGCGGCGGCGCGTTCTCGGGCAAGGACCCGACCAAGGTCGATCGCTCGGCTGCCTATGTCTGCCGCTACCTCGCGAAGAACGTGGTGGCCGCGGGCCTTGCCGAACGCTGCGTCCTGCAGCTGTCCTACGCGATCGGGGTCGCGCACCCGCTGTCGCTCTATGTCGACCTTCAGGATACCGGCAGGGACATCGACGAGGCGAAGCTCGAGAAGGTGCTGCGCGAGCTGGTCGACCTCCGCCCGCGCGGCATCCGCGAGCACCTGACGCTGAACCGGCCGATCTACGTGCCGACCAGCGCCTATGGCCATTTCGGGCGCGAGCCGGACGAGGCGAGGGGCACCTTCACCTGGGAAAAGACCGACCTGGTGGCGGCGCTGAAGCACGCCTTTGGCCGGGGCTGAGGGCGAGACCGGAAAGCACGCCGAAGCAGCGCCGCGCGCGCCCCGCGTCTTCGGCCGGCGCATCGGCCGGCCGCTGCGCGCGGGCCAGCTCGATGCGCTGGCGACGCTGCTGCCGGCCTTGCGGCTTCGGCCCGACGACACGACGTTCCTCGCCGGCACGACCATCCTGGAAATCGGCGTCGGCAGCGGCGAGCATTTTTGCTCGCTGCTGCGCACGCGCCCCGAGGCAAAGCTGGTCGGCGCGGAAGTTTTCCTCAACGGCATCGCCGCGCTGCTCATGCGCCTGCTGCGCGACGAAGCCGACGCCCCGTTCCGCGATCGCGTGCGGCTCTGGCCCGACGATGCCCGCGCGCTGGTCGATCGCCTGCCGGATGCCTGCCTCGACCGGCTCTTCCTGCTGTTCCCCGACCCCTGGCCGAAGGCGCGCCACGCCGGGCGCCGCATTTTTCAGACCGGCTTCCTGGCCGAAATCGCGCGTGTGCTGAAGCCGGATGCCAGCATGACGGTCGCGACCGACCACCCGGTCTATCGCGACTGGGTGCTGGAAACGCTCGCCGCGCAGGCGGCGCTGCGCGTGGTCGCGCGCGAGGATCGCGCCGTCACCGACCCGCCGCGCACCCGCTACGAGGCGAAGGCGTTCCGCGAGGGCAGGTTCTCGACCTGGTGGGTGCTGGCGCGGGCCGGCGCGCTCACACCTCCAGCAGCAGCCGGCGCGGATCCTCGACCGCTTCCTTGATCCGCACCAGCGAACTCACCGCCTCGCGCCCATCGACGATGCGGTGGTCGTAGGAAAGCGCCACGTACATCATCGGCCGCACCTCGACCTTGCCGCCGATCGCGACGGGCCGCTCCTCGATCTTGTGCATGCCAAGGATCGCCGATTGCGGCGGGTTCAGGATCGGCGTGCTCATCAGGCTGCCGAACACCCCGCCATTGGTGATGCTGAAGGTGCCGCCCGCCATGTCCTCCAGCGTCAGCGCGTTGTCGCGCGCCTTCCTGCCGAGATTAGCGATCGCCGCCTCGATCCCGGCGATCGACAGCGATTCGGCGTTGCGCACGATCGGCACAACCAGGCCGGAAGGGCCGGAAACCGCGATCCCCATGTCCACATAGTCGTGGGTGACGACCTCGTCGCCCACGATCGCGCCATTCACCAGCGGGAATTCCCGGATCGCGGCGACGCACGCCTTCACGAAGAAGCCCATGAAGCCGAGCCGCACGCCGTGCCGTTTCTCGAAGGCGTCCTTGTACTCGGAGCGCAGCGCCATCACCGCGCTCATGTCGATCTCGTTGAAGGTGGTCAGGATCGCGGCGGTGTTCTGCGCTTCCTTCAGCCGCCGCGCGATGGTGGCGCGCAGCCGCGTCATCCTCACGCGGGTCAGCGTGCGGCTGCCCGGCGCGGGCGGGGCGGCAACAGCGGCAACCGATGCGGGCGTCGGCGCGGCGGCCGGCTTCGGCGCCGGAGCGGGGGCGGGAGTGGAGGGCGGGCCTGCCGCCGTGGCGGCCAGCACGTCGCCCTTGGTCACCCGCCCGTCCTTGCCGGTGCCGGCCAGGGTCGCCGGATCGATGCCGCGGTCGGCGGCGAGTTTCGCTGCTGCCGGCATCGCCACGGCCGCAGGCTTCGCCGCGGCAGCGGCGGCGGGTGCCGGTGCGGTTGCGGCTACCGGCTTCGGCTTTGCGGCGCCGGCCGGCGCGGCGGTGGCGCCGGCGGCAAGGGTCGCCAGCACCGCGCCGACCTCCACCTCCGCACCCTGCTGGGCGAGGATCGCCTCCAGCACGCCGGCGCTGGGGGCATTGACCTCGACCGTGACCTTGTCGGTCTCGAGCTCGACCAGCGCCTCGTCCTCGGCGACCGCATCGCCCGCCTGCTTCATCCAGCGCGCCACCGTGGCGGTGGAGACGCTTTCGCCCAAGGACGGAACCTTGATCTCGATCGCCATGTCGGTCTTCCCTGTCCTTCCGGCCGCCGCCCGTCAGGCCGCCAGCGCCTGCGCGATCAGTGCCTTCTGTTCGGCATTGTGCGTGCGCGCAAGCCCGGTGGCGGGGCTTGCCGCCTCGCGCCGGCCGACGAAGCTCGGGCGCTTCGCCTTGCCCGCAAGCCCTTCCAGCACCGCCTCGATCCGGCGATCGAGGAACTGCCAGGCGCCCATGTTCTCGGGCTCTTCCTGGCACCAGACCAATTCGGCATTCGGGTAGCGCGCGAGCTGCGCGGCGAGGCTCCGCCCCGGGAACGGATAGAGCTGCTCCAGCCGCAGCAGGGCGACATCCTTCACCCCTGCGTCGCGCCGTTCGAGAAGCAGGTCGTAATAGACCTTGCCGGTGCACAGCACGACGCGCCTGACGCCGGCATCCGGCACGATCGGGTCGATCTCCGGATAGACGAAGCGGAAATGCGTGCCACTCTGCATCTCCGAAAGTTCGCTTACCGCCAGCTTGTGCCGCAGCAGCGACTTCGGCGTCATGATCACCAGCGGCTTGCGGAAATCGCGCTTCAGCTGCCGGCGCAGCGCGTGGAAATAGTTTCCGGGCGTGGTGATGTTGCAGATCTGCATGTTGCGCTCGGCCGACAGCTGCAGATAGCGCTCGAGCCTCGCCGAGGAATGTTCCGGCCCCTGGCCCTCGTAGCCGTGCGGCAGCAGCATCACCAGCCCCGACATGCGCAGCCACTTGGTCTCGCCCGAGGCGATGAACTGGTCGAGGATCACCTGCGCGCCGTTGGCGAAATCCCCGAACTGCGCCTCCCACAGCACGAGGCTCCGCGGGTCGGACAGCGAATAGCCGTACTCGAAGCCGAGCACGCCGAACTCCGACAGCAGGCTGTTGAAGGCGTCGAACTGCGCCTGGCCGTCCTTGATGTGGTTCAGCGGCACGTATTCCGCCTGGGTGGTCTGGTCGATCAGCACGGCGTGGCGGTGGCTGAAGGTGCCGCGCTGCACGTCCTCGCCGGAAAGCCGCACGCGATGGCCTTCCAGCAGCAGGCTGCCGAAGGCCAGTGCCTCGCCGGTCGCCCAGTCGATGTGCTGGCCGGATTCGATGGTGGCCTTCTTGGCCTCCAGCTGGCGGCGGATCTTCGGGTTCAGGTCGAAACTGGCGGGCGGGCGCGCCAGGGCGGCACCGACCTCGGCCAGCACCGCGCGCGCGACCCCCGTGCCGCTGTCGGCCTCGTCGTCGGTATTGGCGGCCGACAGGCCGGTCCATTGGCCTTCCAGCCAGTCGGCCTTGTTCGGCTTGTAGGTCGAGGCGGCCTGGAAGGCGTCCTCGAGCGTGGTGTGGAAGTCAGCCAGCATCCGCGCCGACTCCTCGGCCGGCACGCTGCCTTCGCGCGCCAGGCGCTCGGCATAGAGCGTGCGCGTGGTGCGCTGTTCGCGGATGCGCTTGTACATCAGCGGCTGAGTGAAGGCGGGTTCGTCGGCCTCGTTGTGGCCGTGGCGGCGGTAGCAGACGATGTCGAGCACGGTGTCGACGCCGAACTCGTTGCGGAACTCGGTGATCAGCCGGGCCGCGAACACCACCGCCTCGGGGTCGTCGCCGTTCACGTGCAGGATCGGCGCCTGCGCGCTTTTCGCGATGTCGGTGCAATAGAGGCCCGAGTACGCGTGCTTAGGCACCGTGGTGAAGCCGATCTGGTTGTTGACGATGAAGTGCACCGTGCCGCCGGTGCGGTAGCCGACCAGCTGGCTCATCGCCAGCGTCTCGGCGACCACGCCCTGGCCCGCGAACGCGGCGTCGCCATGGATCATCACGCCCATCGCCACGCGCCTGGCCTTCACGTCGCCCATCAGATCCTGCTTGGCGCGCACCTTGCCGACCACCACCGGATCGACCGCCTCCAGGTGGCTGGGGTTGGCCTGCAGCGACAGGTGCACGATCCGGCCCGCGAGCTCGACATCGGTGCTGGTGCCCAGGTGGTACTTCACGTCGCCCGAGCCCTCGACATCCTCGGGGTTGACCGGGTTGCCCTCGAACTCGCTGAACACCGCGGCGAACGGCTTCTGCATCACGTTGACCAGCGTGTTCAGCCGGCCGCGGTGCGGCATGCCGACCACGATCTCGCTGAC
>JADYYZ010000373.1 GCA_020853405.1 Acetobacteraceae bacterium | reverse complement strand
GCCGCCGTGCCGCGTTCACGGCGACGATGACGCGCATCCCCGCCGGCAGCGATGCGTTCGAGGCGATGCGCGCGCTGGATAGCGAACGCGAGGTGGCGGCGGTCACGGTCTGTCTTGCCGGCAGCGGGCCGGATTCCGCCGAGCGCGATGATGACAGGATCGCCGCGCGCGTGGCCGAGACCTGCTTCGCTGCCTGGTGCTTCCCGCGCCTCGATGCCTGGCTGGATACGCTGCTCGATTTCGATCGCGGGTATTACGTGCGCAACGGACTGGCCGACCGCGCCGGCGCGCCGCGCGCCGCCGGGCTGGTGGTGCGCCACCTGCATGCCGTGCTCGCTGGCCTTGGCCCGGTGTCTGCTGCCCCGGTGATCGAGGATGGTCAGCGTGGGCGGCGCATCAGCGTGCTCGCCGGTTCGTCGCGGGTGACGCTCCGGCTGGCACGATCCGACTCGGCCGGCCGGCCCGACGATCCTGCGCAGGAACAATGGGCCGATCTGGGGGTCGATCTGGCCGGCGGCAGCGCCACGGGCGGCACCGGCCCGTCACTGAAGATCGAGCCGATCGGGGCCTGATCGCAAAAGGGGTGCAAAAATCGCGGGCCGCCCCGCCTACCTGGCAGGGCGGCCCGTGCATCGGGCCGCGGAGCCCCCGCGACCCGCACGCTCTCCCGCTGCCGCCGAAGCGGCCGGCCTCACTCGGCGGCGGCTGCCCCCAGGCGCTCGCCGCGTGCCCAGCCGTGGTCGTGCACCAGGCCGTCATCGTGGTCCTGCTCGGTGCGCGCCGCATGATGGTGGCGCCGGCGGTCGTTCATGGTCGCCGCCGGGCGTGCCGCGGCCGAAACCGCGGCGTGCGGCGGCACCTCGTCGCGTGCCCAGCTGTGGCTGTGCACCAGGCCATCGTCGTGTTCTGAACCGTCGCTCATTGTACTGTCTCCTGCGTGACTGGTCATTCCGCGGCCGCGGCAACGCCGGGCTGCGGGCGATCGTGGAACTGTGCGGTCTCGGTGCTGTGCGCCATCGCGGTGGTGCTCGACTTGCCGCCCGACGCCGCCATCGCCACCGCATCGAAGTAGGAAACGCCGACCTCGCGCTGGTGGCGCACCGCGGTGAAGCCCTCGGCCTCGGCGGCGAACTCGGCCTGCTGGAGTTCCGAATAGGCGCCCATGCCGCGCTCGGCATAGCCGCGCGCCAGCCGGAACATCGAAAGGTTCAGGCTGTGGAAGCCGGCCAGGGTGACGAACTGGAACTTGTAGCCCATCGCGCCGATCTCGCGCTGGAACTTCGCCGCGGCCTCGACCCCCATCTTCTTCATCCAGTTGAAGCTGGGCGAGCAGTTGTAGGCCAGCATCTTGCCGGGGAATTCCTTGCGTACCGCCTCGGCGAACGCGCGGGCGTCATCGAGGTCGGGGTCGGAGGTTTCCCACCACAGCAGGTCGGCATAGGGCGCATAGGCGAGGCTGCGCGCGATCGCGTACTGCTTGCCCATGCCCTTGCGGATGCGGAAGAAGCCCTCGGCGGTGCGGTTCTCGCGGTCGATGAACGGGTGGTCGCGCTCGTCGATGTCGCTGGTCAGCAGCTGCGCGCTTTCGGCGTCGGTGCGGCACAGCAGCACGGTCGGCACGCCCTCGACATCGGCGGCAAGGCGGGCGGCGTTCAGGGTGCGGATGTGCTGGACGATCGGTACCAGCACCTTGCCGCCCAGGTGGCCGCACTTCTTCTCGCTTGCCAGCTGATCCTCGAAATGCACGCCGGCGGCACCCGCCTCGATCATCGCGCGCATCAGTTCGAAGGCGTTCAGCGCGCCGCCGAATCCCGCCTCGGCATCGGCGATGATCGGCGCCATGTAGTGCGTGCGGTCGTCGGCCTTGCCGTCGATCCGCTCCATGGTGGCGATCTGGTCGCAGCGGCGCAGCGCGTTGTTGATGCGCTCGACCACCTTCGGCACCGAATCGACCGGATAGAGGCTCTGGTCGGGATACATCTGGCCGGCCGAGTTGGCGTCGGCCGCCACCTGCCAGCCGGAGAGATAGATCGCCTTCAGCCCGGCCTTCACCTGCTGCACCGCCTGCAGCCCGGTCAGCGCGCCCAGCGTGTTCACATAGGGTTCGCTTTTCAGCAGCTGCCACAGCCGCCTCGCGCCAAGCTCGGCCAGGGTGTGGCGGACGCGGAAACTGCCGGCGACCCGCTGCACATCGGCCTGGCTGTAGTCGCGCCGGATGCCGCTGAAGCGGTCGGGGTCCTGGCCCGGCGCGGTCGGCATGCCATCCGGCGCGTGGGCGGTGCGGTCGAAACTCATCTGGCCTCGGCTCCTCGATCTCGGCAGGTCGGTCCCGCCGTCAGACAGGATTTTGACGCTGCACTTGCGAAAGGCGAGAGCAAAGGCGCAAGATCATTAGCAAAGACGTGCAGATCTTTGCCGATTGCTGCGTCAGGTTGTAAAGTCTGTAAATGGCCAAGCGCACCTTCCTCGGCCGCACCGTCCGGCGCCTGCGCGAGACGCACGGGTTGACGCAGCAGGCGATGGCGGTCTCGCTGGGCATCTCGCCGAGCTACCTGAACCTGATCGAGCACGACCAGCGCGCCGTCACGGCAAGCCTGCTGCTGAAACTGGCCGAGAAGTTCCAGGCCGACCTCGCCGCACTCTCCTCGGGCGGGGCGGAGGCCGAGCTGGCGCTGCGCGAGGTCTTCGCCGACCCGCTGCTGGGCGGCGAGGTGACGGTGCCCGATGCCGAGATCGCGGCGCTGTCCGACCAGGCGCCGAACGCGGGGCGGGCAGTGCTGGCGCTCTATCGCGCGCTCCGGGTCGCGCGCGAGGATTCGGCCGGCATCAGCATCGGCTCCAAGAAGTTCCGCCTGCCGGCCGAGGAGGCGCGCGACTATTTCCACGACCGCATGAACCACTTCCCCCACCTCGAGGAGCGGGCCGAGGCGATCTTCGCCGACATGGCCGATGCCGCGCCGGGGCACATGAACCGGGCGCTGGCGGAACGGCTTTCGGCCCGCCACGGCGTCGCGGTGCGGGTGCTGGCGCCGTCGATGATGGATGACGCGCTGCGCCGCTACGACGCCCGGACCCGCACCCTGCTGATCGCCGAATCGCTGCCGCACGAAAGCCGCGGCTTCCATCTCGCCTGCCAGCTCGGGCTGATGGAGGTGCCGGACCAGTTCGACGCCGAGATCGAGGCGGCGCAGCCGACCACGCGCGAGGCGGAGACGCTGATCCGCGTCGGGCTGCTGAACTATTTCGCCGGCTCGGTGCTGATGCCGTATGGCCCGTTCCGCGACATCGCGCAGGAGCTGCGCCACGATGTCGAGGCGATCAAGGCGCGCTTCGGCGTCAGTTTCGAGCAATGCTGCCACCGCCTGTCCACCCTGCAGCGCCCCAGTGCCCGGGGCGTGCCGTTCTGGCTGATCCGGGTCGATCCTGCCGGCAACGTCACCAAGCGCTTCTCCGCCGCCGGCTTCCCGTTCGGCCGCTTCGGCGGCTCCTGCCCGCGCTGGGTGGTGCACCAGGCGTTCGCGACCCCCGGCATGCTGCGCGCCCAGGTCGCCCGCCTGCCCGACGGCGCCACCTTCTTCACCTTCGCCCGCACCGTCGCCCACCCCGGCGGGCCGCCGCACCTGCCCCCCGTTACCCACGCCATCGGCATGGGCTGCGATGTCAGCCACGCCGGCCGGATCGTCTATGCCGACGGCCTCGATCTCGCCTCGGATGCGGCGGTGGTCGGGGTCGGCCTGTCCTGCCGGCTGTGCGAGCGTGCCGGGTGCCGCCACCGCGCCCACCCGCCGCTCGAGCACCGGCTGGTGCTCGACCCCAGCGTGAAGGGGGCAGCAGCCTATGCCTTTCAGAAACCGGGAGCTGCCCGCGCATGAACGCCACATCCCTGCCCGAACTGCTCGGCCAGAACGTCAGCCTCGATGAAGGCGGCCCGGTGCTCGATGCCGCGCTGTTCGGCAGGGCGCTCGGGATGGACCCGGCCGACCTCCAGAAGGAGCTGCGCGCGGGCCTCGTCTATTCGCTGGTCGAGCGCGGCGAGGGCGACGATGCCGGCCGCCATCGGCTGACGCTGCGCCACCGCGCCACCGAGAGCGTGCTGGTGGTTGACCAATCGGGCCGCGTGATTGCGGCATCGCGGCGCGGCCCGCCGGCCGCCCGCCTGCTCGACCCCCGCCTGATCGACCCCCGCCTGATTGACCCCAACCCGGCCGGCACCCAGGGCGGTGGCGGCAGGAAATTCCCACAACAGCAGGAGAACAGCATGGGCGCCGGGACCGGCCAGGTGGCATCGCGGCTCGCCGACCTCGTCGTGCAGTGCGACACCGATCCGGGCAATGTCGCCCGGCTCGACTTCGCGGCGGCGCTGGCACGCCGGCATGGCGCGCACCTGGTGGGGCTGCACGTGATCGACGTGATGGCGACCGCGGCGCTGGCCAGCGCCGGCGCCGGCGACGCGGCGGGGCTCGGCATCCTGGTCGATCGCCTGCGGGCCGACGCGCTGGAGGATGCGGCGAAGGTCGAAACCGCGTTCCGCGCCGCCATGGAGCGCGCCGGCATCGCCGGCGAATGGCGGCTGGTCGAGGACGGCGCCAGCGCCGCCTTCACCCTGCATGCGCGGCACGCCGACCTGGTGCTGCTCGGCCAGGAGGATGTGGAATCACCGATGCAGCATCGCCAGGACCTGCTGATCGAGCAGCTGCTGTTCGGCGCCGGCCGGCCGGTGCTGCTGGCGCCGGCGCGCGGCCGCTTCACTACCGCCGGCACGCGCGCCCTGATCGCCTGGAACGGCAGCCGCGAGGCGACGCGCGCCCTGCACGATGCGCTGCCGCTGATCGCGGGTGCCGAGGCGGTGACGCTGGCGGTGATCGACCCCGACATCGTCGGCGGCCGGACCGGCCCGCAGCCTGGTGCCGACATCGCCCGCCACCTGGCGAGGCACGGGCTGGCGGTGGATGTCGCGGTGCTTGCCTCGGGCGGCGAGGACGAGGTGGATGTGCTGTTGCGCACCGCGACCGAACGTGGCGCCGACCTGCTGGTGATGGGCGGCTACGGCCATGCGCGGCTGCGCGAGATGATCCTGGGCGGCGTCACCCGCGGCATGCTGCGCCGGATGAACCTGCCGGTGCTGATGTCGCACTGATATCGTCGGTCAAGTGCTTTGCCAGATGATGGCGGTCCTGGCTGGCCCTCAGGCGTCGGGCGCTGCCCAGCGATGGCTCGCCGGGCGAGCGTGGCGCCGGTCCGGGCGCCCGGCCTTTGGTGCAGCCCGGAGCGCCGCACGAAGTCAGCCGCCGCTGATCGCGGTCATCACCACCAGTTCGGCGCCAGGGCGCAGCGCTGTCTCCAGCCCGGCGCGCTCGCCATCGACGAAAACGTTGATGTGGCGGCGGATCGCGGGGCGGGAATCGCACAGCCGGGCCTGCATGCCCGGCCAGCGCGCATCCAGCGCCGCCATCGCCTCGGCCACCGTCGCCGCGGCGAGCGCGATTTCCCGCGGCGCGCCGGGGAACAGCGCGCACAGCGCGGCGGGGATCGTGACCTGCACGCTATGGGCGCCCTCCGGCTTCACCCGCGCACCACCAATGTCTCGACCGAGGTGATGGTGGGCAGGTGCTGGGCGATGCAGGTGAAGTGTGTGCCTTCGTCGGCGCTGGCGAACAGCGCGCCGCTGCTGGTACCGAAATAGAGCCCCACCGGATCCAGCCGGTCGGTGGCCATCGCCTGGCGCAGCACGCCGAAGAAGGCCTGGTTCTGCGGCAG
>JADYYZ010000372.1 GCA_020853405.1 Acetobacteraceae bacterium | reverse complement strand
CTGATCGCAAGCAGGAAGCGCACCGGCCTCGTGCTCGACTATCTGCGCGAGAAGGGCTTCCAGCAGGCCGACATCGACCGCGTCCGCGCGCCCGCGGGCATCGCGCTCGGCGCGCGCACGGCCGAGGAGATCGCGCTGTCGGTGATCAGCGAGATGGTGCTGGTCCGGCGCAGTCGCGCCCGCCAGGCCGCCGGCGATGCCGCCGCCCCTGCGGGCGAGAAACGTCCTGCCGCGGCACTTTCGGTGGTCGGCCAGCGCACCGTGCGGGCGGCCGGCGGCTGAGGGGGCGACACGATGGCAGGAAGCACGCCCATCGACGACGACCAGGAGCCGGGCGAGTACGCCTCGCCCCCCTGCTTCATGCACGAACTCGATCCCGCCTATTTCGGGCTGGCACCGGCGCCACCGGTCGAGCCCTGGCCGGTGGTCGCCGCCTGGCGCAAGGCAGAACGCAAGCGCCTGATCGGCGAGCGCCTCGCGCTCGAGCGCGACCTGCGGGCCGAGCATTCGCGGCGGATCGCCGAGCGCCTGGCCGCGCTGATCGGCGATCCCGCGGGCAGGGTCATCAGCGCCTACTGGCCGTTCCGTGGCGAGCCGGACCTGCGCGGCTGGTTCCGCGACCTGGGCGCGCGGGGCGTGCGCACCGCGCTCCCGGTGGTGGTGGCGATGGGGACGCCGCTGGTCTTCCGGCTCTGGAAACCGGGCGAGCGGCTCGTGCACGGCGTCTGGAACATCCCCGAACCGGCCGAGGGCGAGGATGTCACGCCCGATATCGTGATCGCGCCGGTCGTCGGCTTCGATCGCGGCTGCTATCGGCTCGGCTATGGCGGCGGCTTCTATGATCGCACGCTGGGAAGGCTCCCTGCCTCGACGCATGCGATCGGCGTCGGCTTCCTGCAGGCGGCGATGGAAACGATCCGGCCGCAATCGTTCGACGTGCCGATGCGCCATATCGTCACCGAAAACTGCGTCAGGACGCGCTGAAATCCGTCTCGCTGCCCGGCTTCTCCGCGATCAGCCGGGCGATGTCGGCACCAACCCGAAGATCCTCCTCGACCCCGAATGCGTGCCGGCGCAGCCGGCCGAATCGGTCGATCAGCAGCAGCGTCGGCGTGCCGTTCATGCCATAGGCGGCCATCGTGCGCGGGATCGGCCCGCGCTCGCCCGGCCGGTCGACCCCGATCGGGAAGCCCAGCCGGTATTCGTGGATGAAGGCACCGAGCGAGACCGGTGTCATCGCAGCGTGATGCTCGAACACGGTGTGCAGCCCGATCACCGCGACCTGGTCGGCGGGAAACAGCTGGAAGATCCGCTGGGCCTGCGGCAGGCCGGCCTGCACGCACCCGGGGCACAGCATCTGGAAGGCGTGCACGACCACGATCCGGCCGCGGAGCCCGGCAAGCGTCAGGGGCCCGGGCGTATTGAACCACTGCACCACGTCGAGCTCGGGCGCGGCCTGCGACAGCGGGGTCACTCCCGCACCTTTGCCGCATCGGGGGCATTGCCGCGCCCTGCCAGTTCGCGCCGCAGCCGGCGCGTCTCCTCGAAGCGGGCCGTCACGTCGCGCAGCACCGCAACCATGCCGATGATCGCGTGGTCCTGCCCGCGCACCAGGATGATCGTGAACTCGACCGAGATCTGGCGGCCATCGCGGGTGATCGCCGGCACCGCCAGCACATCGCCCGAGCCATACCGGGTCACGCCGGTTTCGATCACGTGCTGCCAGCCATCCCAGTGCCGCTTGCGCAGCCGTTCCGGGATGATCAGGTCGAGCGAGGCGCCCTCGGCCTCGGCCCTGGAAAAGCCGAAGATGCGCACCGCGCCTGGGTTCCAGAAGCGGATCACGCCCTCGCGGTCGGCCGCGACGATCGCATCGGCCGGGCTGGCAAGGACCGCGTCGGCAATGGCCGCGCCCGCAAGGCGCGCGTCGTCAGGCGCGGCCGGCATCGATCCGCGCTCCCCCTCCGCCATGCCGCTGCCCGTCGTCCATCGTATCGGCGATCCTATGCCGGCTGCCCTATGCCGGCCGCGGGGCGGAGGCGGCCCTTCCCGCGCTCCTGCCACCGGCGCGGGCCGAGGAGGCAGTCTGCCACCATGCCTCGATCCGATCGGGGTCGGCCGGCAGCGCGATCGAGTACGGTGCCGCGAACCGCTCCCAGGCTGCCTGGAAGCCGGGCGAGACCGCGGTCAGCACCGGCACGCCCGCCTCGATCGCGGCCCTGAAGGCAGGAGCAAGGCCGGCACCGCCGGCTTCCAGCTTGCCGAACTTGCTTAGTACCACCAGGTCGCAGCCGGCCGCGATGTCGTGGCGCACGGCCTCGCTGGCGGAGACCGCGCCGGCGCCGTCCAGATGGCAGGCGGTCGAGCCGGGGCCGAGATCCTGGAAGATCGGGTAGCTCGCGCCGTCGACGATGCTCCGGAGCCGCCCGGCCCGGCAGTTGCGCTCGCCCAGGCCGTGATCCTCCTCGATGACGCCGGCAATCCGGCTCGCCGGCCGCCAGCGCGCGACCAGGGTACGGAACAGATCCTGCACATCGGTGCTCGAGGTTCCCTGCACCGCCGCAACCGCATTCCCCGCACGTTCCATCACACCACTCCCGCGTTGTGGGCCGCGACCGCATCGAACCGGCACGACCCGGATACTGACCAACTCCAGGTGATGCGCCGCGCCGGGCGGTTCAACGTCGCCGCCGTCACGACCGGCACGGCGTACCGTTCAGACCTTGGGCGTACGGTACAGCACCCTGCCCTCCACCGTGATCTCGGTCTCGACCAGATAGCGTCGCACCGCATCCCAGTCGATGTCGATGCCAAGCCCCGGGCAATCGGGCGCGGCGAGCATGCCGTCGGCGTCGCGCAGGATGCGGTTGGCGGTGAACGCGCGTGCCAGCGGCTTCAGCTGCACGGGGTATTCGCAGAGCGCGCCATCGGCCGCATCGGCGAACGGCTGCAACGAGGCCGACAGCGCGAGCGAGGAGGTGAAGGTGTGGTTGACGTAGGTTACGCCGCGCCCGGCTGCCAACTCGGCGACGCGCCGGGCAGGGCCGATGCCGCCGATCCGCCCGCAGTCGATCTGCACGAAGCCGACGCCGCCGAACGCCATCAGGTGGCGCGCCATGTGCGCGTTGTGCGATGCCTCGCCGCCCGCCAGGCGCACGCCGCGGCAGTGTCTGGCGAGTGCCGCATAGGCTTCATAGGCGTGGCCCGCGAACGGCTCCTCGAACCAGGTGGCGTGCACTGCCTCCAGCGCCGGCAGGCGGGCGGCCGCGGCTTCGACATCCTCGCCGAAGATCTGGCCGGCATCGACCAGCAGGATCGCATCCTCGCCGATGCCTTCGCGGGCGGCATGAAGCTGCGCCACATCGTCGGCGACGCTGCCGCGCCCGATCGGGCCCCAGCCGAACTTGACGGCGCGGAACCCTTCGGCACGCTGTGCCCGGCCGACCACGAGCGTTTCCTGCGGCGTCGGGCCGAACAGCGCCGAGGCGTAGGGGGTCCTGCGGCCGCTGCGGGGAATGCCCAGCAGCGACCAGGCTGGCGCGCCCTGCGCCCGGCCAAGCAGGTCCCACAACGCCATCTCGACGCCCGACCAGGTATGCGCCGCCTGCAACAGGTCCATCGACTCCCAGGTGATGCGCCGGGCGATCCGGGCGATGTCATCCGGCCCGTCCAGCATCGCGCCCAGCACCGGATCGCCGACATTGTGACAGGCACCGTGCGATTTCGGGCAGACAAAGGCAGCGATCGAGGGCAGCGGCGCTGCCTCGCACTCGCCGAACCCGACATGCCCGCCGGCAGCGACGCGGACCAGCAGCGCATCCTGGCTGCTGTCGCCTTCGTCGGTGATCTCGGGCATCGCGAGATAGAACAGGTCGACCGCTTCGATGCGCATCGCGCTCACCCGGCCCGGCTGTAAAGCGTGGCGGAAGGCGTGAAGGCCACGTCCGGCTCCATCGGGTATATCGGCCGCGCGCAGATCCTGTGCCCCAGATAGGGCAGGTTGGCCGAGGTCGAGCCGGGCGCATCGACGTTGAAGTTCTTGGCGACCCAGGCGTCATACATGTGGTACTCGGTGTGCGGCGACTTCACCACGATCAGGTCGAAGTCCTGGGGATGGAGGCCGTTGGCGAAGTAGACCGCGCGATCATGCAGCCCGACCGTGCGGCTCAGCACGACGATGGTGAAGCCATCGAAGGTCAATACCGCGCACCTTCCGGCATCGAGCGGGGCCCGCGTGTTCTCGACCGTGCCGCGGCCGTTCGACAGCAGCGCGACCTCGGCCCTGACCTTCCAGGGCGCGAAGCGGCCGCGGTCCTGGGCGCCGCCGAGCTCGACCTCGATGCTCGCGCCGACGCCGGCCCGGTGCGCCGCCTCGGCCGCCGCCGGATCGACCAGCTGCGCGAGCACGCGCCGGCGATAGCCGGAATCGTGCAGCGCCTTCACCAGCACGTTGGAATCACCCGTCGCACCCGAGGACGTGGCATCGGCTGCATCGGTGAAGATCACCGGGCCGTCGATGGTCCTGGCCTGGGCGATCGCGCGCCCGATCGGCACCAGCTTGCCCTGCATGCGATGGCGAAGCGGCCAGAACATCTCCGCCAGCCGCTTCGCCTCGAGCTCGGCGGCCGCGGGGTCGGCATCGGTCATCACCAGCACCTGCGAGCACAGTTCCGGCACATCGGTGAAGGGATTGCCGATCATGATGCCGGCGGCCCGCGCCACCCCCTCACCTTCCAGCCGGCGGCATTCCAGCAGCAGGTCGCCGTAACAGCCCGACCTGGTGATGAGCTCGTCGCCGCGCACCAGTGCCGGGATCACCACACGGGCGATGGTCGGGCGGCGCACGCTGCCATCGACCAGCCGCAGCAGCAGTTCGGCGGCCCGGCGGCCGGTATCGGCGAAATCGACGTGCGGATAGGTCCAGTAGATCGCGAACCCGTCGACCTGGCGAAGCATGCGATCCGTGCAGATGCCGTGCAGGTCGAGCGAGATCACGATCGGGATTCCCGGCCCGACCCGTTCGCGGATCCGGGAAAGAATCCAGCCTTCTGGGTCGAGCTCGCCATCGGCCCCCATCGCGCCGTGCAGCGAGACATAGACCGCATCGATGCCCGGCACCCTGGCATCGACCGCCGCCATCAGTTCACTGGACAGGCGCTGCCAGCCGGCCGCCGACAGCAGCCCCGCACTGCCGGCGCGCGCGCTGAAGCACGGCACGACCTCGACCCCGGGCCGCGCTTCGAACACCGCGAACGCGCCGCCGAGCGCGGTGTTGCGGCCGCGTTCGCCGTGCAGCGCCCCGCCATGCTCGATGAGGAAATTCTCGTACTCCGACGGCAGCGGGTTGAACGACGAGATCTCCTGCATGCACTGGACGACCAGGATCTTCGGCACGTTTCTCTCCCTTCGGCGCCGCGACGTCAGGCAACAAGCATGGCATCCCGGACTTGCGTGAGCGCCGGGTCAAGCTTCCGCCGGCGGCAGTGTTGCTGCGTTCGCCGCGGCATGGTCGTATCCGGCGGAAATGGGCGTCAAGCACTGCGCGCGGTTCGTGCCGCGCGTAAGGGTCGGGAGCCGGGATGAACCAGTCGCCGCCTGCACGCCAACAGATGCGCATCCGCAAGGTGGCGGCGCTGCCGCTCGTGGGCGACAGCCCCAAGGGAGGATGGTCGGCCGAGATCCGCCCCGAGGATTCGATCCACGCGCTGGTGGTCGTGCACACCGATGCCGACATCAGCGGCTTCGGCAGCGTCTTCACCAACGGCCAGCTGGTACAGGCGGGAATCAGGGTGCTGGAACCGCTGCTGCTCGGCGAGAACGCGCTGGAACCGGACCGCGTTTCGGAGAAACTGCACCAGAACACGTTCTGGATGGGCCGTGGCGGCACGCTCACGCACACCATCAGCGGCATCGACATCGCGCTGTGGGACATCCTCGGCAAGGCGACCGGGCTTTCCGTCTCGCGCCTGCTTTCCGGGCGTCACCGCGAGCACGCGACCGCCTACTGCTCGCTGCTGATGGAGGAGCCGGCGCGCATGCGCGAGGTGGTCGCGACCTATCGCGCGCAGGGGTTCCGTGCCTTCAAGATCGGCTGGGGACCGTTCGGGCGCGCCCACGACACCAGGCTCGACGAGGCGATCGTCGCCGCCGCGCGCGGGGCCGCCGGCGACGAGGCACAGCTGTTCGTCGATGCCGGCGCCTCCGACGCCTACTGGCCGCACGGCTTCAGCTGGGCGAAGCGCACCGCCGAGATGCTGAAGGATTACGCGGTCGGCTGGTTCGAGGAGCCGCTCCGCCCCGATGCCATCGAGGATTACCGCGAACTGCGCCGCTGTTCGCCGGTGCCGATCGCCGGCGGCGAGGTGCTGACGCGACGGCAGAGTTTCATTCCCTGGCTCACACAGGGCGCGCTCGATATCGTGCAGCCCGATGTCACCAAGGTGGGCGGCATCAGCGAACAGCGCCGCATCGCCTGGATGGCATACGATTCCGGCATGAAATATGTCGGCCATGGCTGGAACACGGCGCTTGGCCTGGCCGCCGACCTGCAGCTGGCGGCGGCGATGCCGGATACCGATCTGGTCGAGTTCATCGGCGGCAGCCCCTATGTCGACGACATCCTGCGGGAACCGTTCGCGCTCGATGCGGACGGGCGGCTCGCCATCCCTGACCTGCCGGGCCTCGGTGTCGCGCCGGATGCCGAACGGATCGCCCGCTACACGCCGGACATCACGCCGCTGCGGGCGTAG
>JADYYZ010000371.1 GCA_020853405.1 Acetobacteraceae bacterium | reverse complement strand
CGTGCACGAGAACATGCACGTGCAGTTTAGCCGATGGGGGAATGCGGGCCAACCGCAGCAGAACGCGGTCGAAGGCAATCGCCGAAAGCAGGTTAGCCGATGGGGGAATGCGGGCCAACCGCAGCGCGACCCCCTGCCGCGCGCGCATGCGTGTAAGTTTAGCCGATGGGGGAATGCGGGCCAACCGCAGCCAGCGATGCCTGCGGTTCGTTGCGCGGCAAGTTTAGCCGATGGGGGAATGCGGGCCAACCGCAGCATGGCGCGTTCGGCGGCTCGCCCGTGTGCAAGTTTAGCCGATGGGGGAATGCGGGCCAACCGCAGCCGGGTCATCACCCGGGCAATCGCCCAGGTGCTGACCCGGCGGCGACTGCGTCGCCGGGCCATGAAGGGGCGCCCCGCCCGCCGCCCAGCGTCCGTTACCGAGGGCCAGTCCGGCCCAGCCGGCTGGATTCAGCTGCCGCGTCCGCCCGGCAGAAAGTCCCCGCCAGCCCCATGGCCACCGGCCACGGGCCACTGGCTCAGGCCCTGCCCTCCGGCCCGTACAGGTGCTGGCCCATGCTGCGGATGCTCTCGGCGAACAGGCGCAGCGCCGCGCCGCCGCCGTGGTCGGGCAGGTCGCCCTCGTCGATGGCGCTGGCAAGAAGATCGGCCTGGCGGGCGATGGTCGCCGCCGCCTCGCGCATCGCGTCGCGCGCAAGGCTGAGCCGCAGCCCCTCGCTCAGTTGCTCGAAAAGGTTGTCGCGCATCGTCGTCATCGTGGTCATCGTCCTGTTCCCCCGTATCGGGGCCCCACCCGCGCCGCCAGCCCCACCCGGCGGGCCGCGACACGGATCAGCATGCGAGTCGCGGAAGGTTACGGCCGGCAAGATTGACGCACCGCAAACATGGCGGACGCAAGGCCGGATCCTGGTGTCGGCGGTCACACCGGCCTCGGATTGTTCAAAGCCTCGTGTGGGCGTGGCACACGAGCTACGCCCCGGGGGCCTCAGCCGCCAGCCGGCGCCGCCATGCCATAGTGCGCAGCGATCGCGGCCACCGCCTCCTCCGCCGTCTCGACGAAGCGGAACAGCGCGAGGTCCGCGGCGGCGATCATGCCGTCGGCCACCAGCGCCTGGAAATCCACCACGTTCGTCCACCAGGCGCGGTCGAACAGAAGGATCGGGATGGCGGCGATCTTCTGGGTCTGCACCAGGGTCAGCGTCTCGAAGAACTCGTCGAAGGTTCCGAAGCCGCCCGGAAACACCGCAAGCGCCCGTGCCCGCAGCAGGAAGTGCATCTTGCGGATGCCGAAATAGTGGAACTGGAACGACAGTTCAGGGGTGATCCAGGCATTGGGATGCTGTTCGTGCGGCAGCACGATCGAAAGCCCGATGGTCTTGCCGCCGGCTTCCGCGGCACCCCGGTTCGCTGCCTCCATGATGCCAGGCCCGCCGCCGGTGACGACCACGAAATCCTGCGCACCGGCCCGCGAGGCAGCCTCGGTGACCAGGTGTGCGAAGCGGCGTGCCTCCTCGTACCAACGATGACCGGGAGCCACGCGGGCGCTGCCGAACACCACCACGGTGCTGCGGATGCCGGCCTGCTGCTGCAGCAGGTCCGGCTTCATCAGTTCCAGCATCAGCCGCACCGGGCGGGTTTCCTCGCGCGTCAGGAAGGTCTGGTCGGCGAAGGCAAGCCGGAAGGCGTCGTGCGTGGTCTGCGGCGTCGCCGGCACCGCCTCGGCCTGGCGGGTGGCGGCACGGGCATCCGGATAGGGCGACCAGGCGCTGTCCTCGTCGCCGGGAATGCCGCTCATGCGAAGTCGAACCCGACCCGGCCGAGGCGGCCGAACGCGACCTCGATCCGCCCCGGCCGGTCGAGCCAGAACGGCGGGGTCACGCTGCCGCACATCACCACCTGGCCGGCCTTCAGGCCGCCGAATTGGTGCGCGGCTTCGCAGTCGGCGAGGAACTGCAGCACCGCGAGCGGATGGCCGAGCAGCGCGGTCGCCGGCCCCTGCCCCAGCTCGGCGCCGTCATGGCTGATGCTGCCGGCGAGCGTGTCGAGCGCGACCGGATCGAAACCTGCGTCGGCCCCGACCACCGCGGCGACGTGGAACACCTGGTCGGCGATCAGGGTGGGCACGCCGAACGCCTTGAAGTCGGTGTAGCGGTTCTCGACGATCTCGATCGCCGGGAAGCAGGCGGCGACGGCCTCGGCGGCGGCGGCGCGGTCGAGCGGGCCGGCGGCGACATCGCGACCGAGGCGAAGCCCGATCTCGCATTCGACCCCTGGCTTCACGAAGTCGCGGAAGCCAAGGCGGGCGCCGTCGCGATGGATCGGGCCGGCCATGAAGCCTGCCATCGGCCCCGGCACGCCCAGATAGTCCTGCATGGTTTTCGCGGTCGCGCCGATCTTGAAGCCGGCCGGCGGCAGGGCGTGCTGGCGGCGGGCCAGCGCCAGTTGCGCCGCGTATCCCTCCTCAGCGGTGCGCGGCGCGATCAGGGGGTCGAGCGGCGCCATGATCCGTCGCGCCTGCCGCGCCGCGGCGAGCGCCGAGGCGGCCGCCTCGGCGCGGTCGGTTGCGGTCGCGGTCATGGCGTCTCTCCCTTCTCCAGTTTCGCGGCGGTGATCTCGTACAGCGCCACCGCGGCGGCGACCGAGACGTTCAGGCTCTCGACCGCGCCCGGCACCATCGGCAGGCGGGCGAGCTCGTCGCAATGGGCGCGGATGTTGCGACGCAGCCCCTCGCCTTCGGCGCCCAGCACCAGGGCGGCGCGGCGCGGCCCTAGCCCGATGCCGCGCAGCGTATTGCGTGCCTCGCCGTCCAGCCCGACCACCCACAGGCCCGCCTGCTTCAGGGTTTCGAGTGCGCGCGCGAGATTGACCTCGGCCAGCATCGGCACCCGTTCCAGGCTGCCGGCGGCGGCACGCGCCAGCACCCCGGTCTCGCCCGGGGCGTGGCGGTCCTGCACGACCACGGCGGCGGCACCGAACGCGGCGGCACCGCGCAGCACGGCGCCGACATTGCGGGGGTCGGTGACCTGGTCGAGCACCAGCACCGGCCCGGTGGTGACGCCGAGCAGCTCGGCAAGCGGCGGCGGCGCCAGCGGCTCGGCCAGCAGCGCGAGGCCCTGGTGCACCGCCTGGTCGCCCAGAAGCGCCCGGAGCTCCTCGCCATCCGTGCGTTCGGCGCGGACCGGCCAGGGTTTCGCGACGAGCCGGGCAAGTGCCGCCTCGGCCTCCTGGGTCGCCAGCAGCCGCTCCAGCCGCCGGGCGGGGTTGGCAAGGGCTGCCGCCACCGCATGCCGGCCGTGCAGCCAGGGGGCGGTGGTCTTCGAGGGTCTGGCGGGGCGCTGGCGCATCGCGCCGCAGATTGCGCCCGGCCGGTCCGCAGGCCAACCGGCCAGCCCCGCCCGATGGCACGGCCGATGGCACGCCCGATGGCACCGTGCTTTACTTCACAGGGCGCGCTTGCAAGCCTGCCCCGATACACCAGGCGATCGGGAGGGAGGCATGGCCGAGGCGGCAGCGCTGCTTGGCACCTGGCGGATG
>JADYYZ010000370.1 GCA_020853405.1 Acetobacteraceae bacterium | reverse complement strand
TTCCGCGGCGCGGCAGCAGGCCCAACAGCGGCGGCAGGCCGATTGGCGTACACGTCGATCCCCGTCCTCGCGGCGCCGGCCAGGGGCCGGCCGGCCGCGCCGCTGCACCAACCCATCTGGCGGTATCTATGTGGCGGTCCGGGGGCGGGGGTCAATGAAAGGCTTCTCTTGACAAGCAAATATCGCGCCACATTGGCAGCATTCACCCCCGGCCGATGAAGGCCGGGTTACGAACCGGCCGCCCGCCCCGCCGGGGTGCGATGGCGGGCTAGTGCGCGAAGATGTCGGGGTCTTCCCAGCCGAGCAGGTCGAGCTCGGCGCGCGCGGGCAGGAACGCGAAACACGCCTCGGCCAGGGCGCTCCGGCCCTCGCGCTCGAGCAGCGCCGCCAGCCGGGTCTGCAGCGCGTGCAGATGCAGCACGTCGGTCGCGGCGTAGGCGCATTGCTCGACGCTGAGCGTTGCCGCCCCCCAGTCGCTGGACTGCTGCTGCTTGGAAAGGTCGATGCCCAGGAGGTCGCGGCACAGGTCCTTCAGCCCGTGGCGGTCGGTAAAGGTGCGCACCAGTTTGCTCGCGATCTTGGTGCAGAACAGAGGGCTCGCACGCACGCCCAGGAAGTGCCAAAGCACCGCCACGTCGAACCGCGCGAAGTGAAAAATCTTCTCGCGCGCGGGATCTCCGAGCTGGGCCTTCAGGTTCGGGCAGTCGTGGCCAGGCAGGATCTGCACCAGGTGCGCATGCCCGTCGCCCTTGCCGAGCTGCACGAGGCACAGCCGGTCGCGCCTTGGGTCGAGGCCCATCGTCTCGGTATCGCAGGCGATCGACGGGCCGAGATCGAGCCCGTGCGGCAGGTCGCCCCGGTGCAGCGTGAATGGGCTCATGTGCTCAGGATGCCGTTGCGTATGGTGCCCAGGAGAAGACTCGAACTTCCACAGCCTTGCGGCCACAGGTACCTGAAACCTGCGCGTCTACCAATTCCGCCACCTGGGCATCGGTGCGGGCGAGGTGGCGGCGTTTAGCGACGCACGGTTTCGCTGTCAACGACGCTATCAGTATGGTGGGCGGGCGGTATGGTGGGCTTGTATGCTGGCCGCGACAGGACCGGAGGAAGGCGATGGAAGCGCAGGCGATGCTGGGCGGCGCGGTGCGGGTGGCCACGGTGTTCGGCGGCTCGGGCTTCATCGGGCGCTACGTGGTCAAGCGTCTGGCCGCGGCCGGCTATGTGGTGCGGGTGGCGGTGCGCGACCCGGAAGCGGCGCTGTTCCTGAAACCGATGGGCGGGGTCGGCCAGGTCGCGCCGCTGCGCTGCGACATCGCCGTTCCGGCCCAGGTCGCGGCCGCCGTGGGCGGCGCCTCGGTGGTGGCGAGCCTGGTCGGCATCCTGTACGAGCGCCGCGGCAACCGCTTCGACAGCATCCAGGCCGAGGCACCCGGCAGCATCGCCCGGGAGGCCGCTTCCGCCGGCGTCGGGCGCCTGGTGCACGTCTCGGCGATCGGCGCCGACCCGGCCAGCGACTCGGCCTATGCCCGCACCAAGGGGCTCGGCGAAGCGGCGGTGCTGGCGGGCTTTCCTTCCGCCACCATCCTGCGCCCGAGTGTCGTGTTCGGCCCCGAGGATGCCTTCTTCAACCGGTTCGCCGCGATGGCGGCGCTGTCACCGGTGCTGCCGCTGATCGGCGGCGGGCGGACGCGCTTCCAGCCGGTCTATGTCGGCGACGTCGCCGATGCGGTGATGGCGGCGCTGGAGCGCGCGGACGCCGAGGGCCGGACCTTCGAGCTGGGCGGGCCGAAGGTCTACAATTTCCGCGAGATTCTCGAATATATCCTGCAGGTTACCGGGCGCCGGCGGCTGCTGGTGCCGCTCGGCTGGGGGCTGGCGATGCTGCAGGGCAGGCTCTGCGAGCTGCTGCCGGTGCCGCCGCTCACCCGCGACCAGGTACTGCTGCTGAAGCACGACAACGTGGTCGCCGCCGGCGCGCCGGGCCTCGCTGCCCTTGGCCTGGAGCCGCGGGCGGTGGAGGCGATCGTGCCCGGCTATCTGGCGCGCTACCGGCGGGCCGGCCCGCGGCGGGACATGGTCATGGCATGATGGGACCGTATCGGCCCTAATAAGGAACCGTTGGCGAGTGCCCAACTCGCTCGAACCTGGCGCTGGCGATCCACGGCAGGTAATGGGACAAAAATATTGACCTGATTCGCGCGAATCCACTCGCGCACCACTTCGCCTGGCCGTATAACGCCTGCACCGGATCGGGCTGCCGCGGCGCAACATCGCTGCGCCATGGCGCCCGTCCGCAGAACAAGGCGGAAGGGGCAGCGCCATGGCCGAGCGCATGCAGCGATTCGTGCATCTCGAACAGCAGCCGCCGCCGAAGCGCCCCGCCGGCGAGCGCCGCATCGACTTCGCCGAGATCCATCGCCGCTTCGAGGCCGCCGAGGCCAGCGAACAGGCCAGCCGCTGCAGCCAGTGCGGCGTGCCCTTCTGCCAGGTGCACTGCCCGGTCTCCAACAACATCCCTGACTGGCTGAAACTCACCGCCGAGGGCCGGCTCGAAGAAGCCTACGAGGTCAGCAGCGCCACCAACAGTTTCCCCGAGGTGTGCGGCCGCATCTGCCCGCAGGACCGGCTGTGCGAAGGCAACTGCGTGATCGAGAAGGGCTACGAAAGCGTCACCATCGGCGCGATCGAGCGCTTCATCACCGACACCGCCTGGGAACGCGGCTGGGTGAAGCCGCCGGCGCCGGTGCGGGGCGAACTCCCTTCCTCGATCGGCATCATCGGCGCCGGCCCCGCCGGCCTTGCCGCGGCCGAACAGCTGCGGCTGCAGGGCCATGCGGTGCATGTCTATGACCGCCACGACCGCGTCGGCGGCCTGATGATCTACGGCATCCCCGGCTTCAAGCTCGAAAAGGACGTGGTGCTGCGCCGCTGGAAACTGTACGAGGCGGCCGGCATCCGGTTCCACCTGAACGTCGCGGTCGGCCGCGACGTGTCGCTGGCCGAGCTGCGCGCCCGCCACGACGCCGTGCTGATCGCGACCGGCGTCTACCGCGCACGCGAATTCGCCGCCCCCGGCAGCGGCCTTGCCGGCATCGTGCCGGCGCTCGACTTCCTGGTCGCGACCAACCGCACCAACCTCGGCGACCACGTGCCCGACTTCGCCAACGGCAGCCTCGATGCCGCCGGCCGGCACGTGGTGGTGATCGGCGGCGGCGACACCGCGATGGACTGCGTGCGCACCGCGGTGCGCCAGGACGCGAAGTCGGTGACCTGCCTCTATCGCCGCGACCGCGCCAACATGCCCGGCTCGATGCGCGAGGTGAAATACGCCGAGGAGGAGGGGGTCAGTTTCGCCTGGCTCGCGGCACCCGAGGCGTTCCTGGGCGATCGCCGGGTCGGCGCCGTGCGCGCGCACCGGATGCATCTCGGCCTCGCCGATGCCACCGGGCGCCAGCAGGTGGCGCCGATCGAGGGCAGTTCGTTCACGCTCGAGGCCGATCTCGTGATCAAGGCGCTGGGGTTCGACCCGGAGGACCTGCCGGCGATGTGCAACGAGACCTCGCTCGCGGTGTCGCGCTGGGGCACGCTGAAGATCGACCACCGCACGATGATGACCAGCCTCGATGGCGTGTTCGCCGCCGGCGACATCGTGCGCAGCGCCTCGCTGGTGGTCTGGGCGATCCGCGACGGCCGCGATGCCGCGGCCGCGATGCACCGCTACGTGATGAACAAGGCGCGGCCGGCCTCGGTCGCGCGGCTGGCGGCGGAGTGAACGCGATGGATGCGATGATCGAGTCCGGCC
>JADYYZ010000369.1 GCA_020853405.1 Acetobacteraceae bacterium | reverse complement strand
GTGGGATCGAGATGGGCGCGCCCGACTCGGATCGCTTCCGGATCGGCGCCGCAGGATTGCATGTGCGCGGCCAGCGTCTGGCCGGTGTCGCTGCGCGGCAGGTCGAGCGCCGGCGCGGGCAGGCGGCCAAGGGCTGCGCGGGCGCCACAGAACGACACCGGGAACCAGACGGTCTCCTCGGCCCGGGTCGCCATCGCCACGAACGGGCGGCCCGGCTTCGCGCCGCCGCGCGCGATCCCGGCCGCCACCGCCAGGGCGGCGGCAAACCCGGCCGCGCCATCGTAGTTGCCGCCATGGCGGACACTGTCGAGGTGGCTGCCGGAAACCAGCGCCGGCCCCGCGCCGCCCGGCGCGGCGGCATAGAGATTGCCCGCGAAATCGCGCGAAACCAGCAGCCCTGCCGCGGCGGCCATCTCGGCCGCGATCGCGTGCGCGCGCTGTTCGCCGGCGCCATAGGCATCGCGGGTGACACCCGGGGCATCTCCCGTCTCGGCCGCGAGGCGTGCGAGGAACCGCTCGGCGAGGTCGAGGTCGGGGGTGGGAGCGGGGGTCATCCGACCGATCGTACCATGCCGCCATCGGCGCGCATCACCGTGCCGGTGACGTAGCTGGCGAGCGGGCTGGCCAGGAATGCCGCCAGCGCCCCGAACTCGGTCGGCGTGCCGTAGCGGCCGGCGGGAATGTTCGCGGCCCTGCGCCTGATCCATTCCTCGGCGCCGATCCCTTCCCTGGCGGCGTTCGCGCCTGCGGTCTGCAGGCTGCGGTCGGTACGGATCGCACCGGGGGCGAGGACGTTCACGGTGACGCCATCGATCGCGACCTCGCTCGACAATGTCTTGGTCCAGCCGACGATCGCGGCCCGCAACGTGTTGCTGAGCGCGAGGTTCGGAATCGGCTGGATCATGCCGGCCGAGCCGACCGCGATGATCCGCCCGAATTTCTGCGCCCGCATGGCGGGCAGCAGCTGCATCGCAAGCCGGATCGGGTGCGCGACGATGATGCGGTACCAGCTGTCGAGCTGCTCGGCGGTCATCTCCACAGCGGTGCAGGGTGGCGGGCCGCCATGGTTGAGGATCACGATGTCGACGCCGCCCAGCCGCGCCGCCGCCTGTTCGGCAAGCGTATCGATCGCCGCTGCCGAGCCGGCATCAGCGGCAATCGCGTGAACCGCCACGCCGAAGCGCTCTGCGAGTGCCGCCGCCGCCGCCGCCGGATCGCGCGAGGACAGCGCGATGGCGCAGCCTTCGGCGGCAAGCGCCTCGGCAGAGGCGAGCCCCAGCCCCTTCGATCCGCCCATGACCAGGGCTTTCTTGCCGGCCAGCTGCAGGTCCATCCGTGCGTCCTTCCGGTGCGGCGCCCTCCGATGCGGCGGCCTCCGATTTGGCGGATCGTGGCGCGGGGCCGCGATGTCGGCAAGGTGGCTAGGCGAGGGCTGCCTCGCGCGCCATGATCCTCCCGGCAACGGTTCGAGGAGGAAACGAGGTGGCCGGTCGCATCGTGGTTGCACGCAAGTTCCCGCCCAATGTGGTCGCCAGGGCAAAGGCGGAGTTCGATGCCCTGGTCGCCGATCGGGTGCTGGGCATGGCGGAACTGTTCCAGGCCTGCCGCGACCACAAGGCGGAAGCCTTCCTGTTCTCGGGCGGCGGCCAGGGCCTCTCCGCGGCGAACCTGCCCGACCTGCCCGACAGCGTGAAGATCGCAGCCACCGTCAGCGTCGGCTTCGATCACATCGATGTCGCCGCCTGCAAGGCGAAAGGGCTGATCGTCACCAACACACCGGAGGTGCTCACCGGCTGCACCGCCGATACCGCCTTCACCCTGCTGCTGTGCGCGGCGCGCCGGTTCGGCGAGTATTTCCGCGTGATGCACGACCAGGGCGGCTGGCAGGCGATGGGTGGCGCGCCGCTCGGCACGCGCGTGCACGGCAAGCGGCTGGGCATCTTCGGCTTCGGCCGCATCGGCCAGGCGGTGGCCGACCGCGGGCGCGGCTTCGGCATGCGCATCCTCTACCACGACGTCGCCCGCAAGATCCCCGAGCACGAGCGTGGCGCCGAGTATTTCGCCTCCTTCGAGGAGATGCTGCCGCACTGCGACTTTCTCAGCCTGCATGCCGACTTCAACGCGAAGACCGCGAAGATCATCAACGCCCGGACGCTCGCCCTGCTGCCCAAGGGTGCCGTGTTCGTCAATGCCGCGCGCGGCGGGCTGGTCGACGAGGATGCGCTGTATGCGGCGCTGACCAGTGGCCACCTGGCCGCGGCCGGGCTCGACGTGTTCCAGAAGGAACCCGACTTCGATGCCCGCTTCGCCGGTCTTGCCAACGTGTTCCTGACGCCGCACGCCGGCAGCGCCACGCACGAGACGCGCGATGCCATGGGGTTCCGCGCGCTGGACAACATCGCAGCGGTGCTGTCCGGTCGCGCGCCGATCGATCCGCTGTGGCGCTGAGGGAGGCCCTGGACATGGCAAAGCCGAAACTGCTGGTGACGCGCAAACTTCCCGAGGCCGTGGAGGCCAGGATCGCGCGCGACTACGACGCCACCTTCAACCCGGCCGATACGGTACGCGACGGCGCCGCGCTTGCCGCCGCTGCCGCCGGCCACGACGCCATCCTGCTGGCCGCCGGCGATCCGTTCGGGCAGGCGACGATCGGCGCGCTGCCTGCCTCGGTGCGGGCGCTTGCGACCTTCAGCGTCGGCTTCGATCACATCGACATCGCGGCCGCCAAGGCGCGCGGCCTGATCGTGGCCAACACCCCCGATGTGCTGACCGACGCCACCGCCGAGATCGCGATGCTGCTGATCCTCGCCTCGATGCGCCGGGCGGGAGAGGCGGAACGCATGGTCCGCGCGCGCCAATGGTCAGGCTGGGCGCCGACGCAGCTGATGGGACTTTCGGTCAGCGGCAAGCGGCTCGGCATCTTCGGCTTCGGGCGGATCGGGCGTCGGCTCGCCGAGATGGCGCGCGGCTTCCGGATGGAGATCCACTACCACGATATCCAGCGGGCGCCGGCCGAACTCGAACAGGGCGCGACCTTCCACGGCGACGAAGGGAAGTTCCTGGCGATCTGCCAGGTGCTGTCGCTGAACGCCCCCGGCGGCGAGGCAACCCGCAAATGGCTGAACGAGGGGCGCATCAGGCAGCTGCCGAAGCGGGCCGTGGTGGTGAATTCGGGGCGCGGCAGCCTGGTCGATGATGCCGCCCTGGTGGCGGCGCTCAATTCGGGCCACGTCGCCTATGCCGGCCTCGACGTCTATGACGGCGAGCCGAGAATCTTCGAGGGCTATTACTCGGCGCCGAACGTCGTGCTGCTGCCGCATCTGGGCAGCGCCAC
>JADYYZ010000368.1 GCA_020853405.1 Acetobacteraceae bacterium | reverse complement strand
GCAAGCCCTGGCAGGCGGAGCGCCAGGATGGTCTCGGCACCCAGCGGTTCGACGGAAACCACCTCGCCGGCCAGCGGCCCGTCGGGCGCGACCAGCAGGTCTTCCGGGCGGATGCCGAGCGTGACCGGGCCATCCGCGAGCGGAAAGGGCGCCGCGAGCGTCGCCTCGCCCAGCCGCAGCTGCCGGTTCGCGGCCAAGGCCGCCAGCAGGTTCATCGGCGGGCTGCCCAGGAAGCCGGCGACGAAGGTGTTGGCCGGCCTTCGATAGACCTCCAGCGGCGCGCCGGTCTGGGCGATGCGGCCCCGGTTCATGATGCAGATGCGGCCTGCCATGGTCATCGCCTCGACCTGGTCGTGCGTGACATGGATCATCGTCGCGCCCAGCCGGCGATGCAGGCGACTGAGCTCCTGGCGGGTGCTCGCGCGAAGGGCAGCGTCCAGGTTGGACAGCGGTTCATCGAACAGGAAGACCTGCGGCTGGCGCACGATCGCGCGCCCGACCGCGACCCGCTGGCGCTGGCCGCCGGAAAGCGCGTGCGGGCGGCGCGACAGGTAGGAGCCGAGCCCGAGGATCGCCGCAGCCTCGCCGACCCGCCGGTCGATCTCGGCCTGCGGCAGGCGCCGCCGACGCAGCCCGAACGCCATGTTGTCGAACACGCTCATGTGCGGATAGAGCGCATAGCTCTGGAACACCATGGCGATGTCGCGGTCGCGCGCCGGCACGCGGTTCATCAGCACCCCGCCGATGCGGAGCTCACCCTCGCTGATGCTTTCCAGGCCCGCGATCATGCGCAGCGTGGTGCTCTTGCCGCAGCCGCTGGGGCCGAGCAGGACGAAGAACTCGCCATCCTCGACATCGAGCGTGACATCAAGGACGGCCGGCTCGGCCGCATGGTCGTAGCGCTTGCCAAGCCCGCGCAGCGTCACGCCGGCCACGCTACTTCACCGCGCCCGCGGTCATGCCCTGGATCAGCTTCTCGCTGAAGAAGGCGTACAGCAGCACAACGGGGATGATCGCGATCATCAGCCCGGTGGCGATCATGCCGTAATCCTCCAGCTGGTCGCCCATGAATTTCTGGATGCCGAGCGGCAGGGTGCGGCGGCTGTCGTCGGCGATCAGCACCACGGCGTAGAGGAACTCGTTCCATAGCAGGATCGTGTTCAGGATCACGACGGTCGCGATCGCCGGCGTTGCCACCGGGAAGGCCACCTTCCAGAACGCTGCCCATTCCGAATAGCCGTCGATCCGCGCGGCATCGAACAGATCGGAAGGGATGCGGGCGAAGAAGCTTTCCAGGATATAGACCGTGAGCGGCAGCTGGACCGCGGCATAGACCAAGACGAGGCCGATGCGGGTATCATAGAGGCCCCAGTCCGCCAGGCTCTGGAACAGCGCGATCACCGTGATCTGCGGCGGCAGCACGATGGTCGAGAAGATCAGGAAGAACACCGCGCGGTTGCCGGGAAAGCGGTACCGCGCGAGGCAATGCGCCGCCATCGCCCCGACCACGGTCACGATCGCGACCGCGCTTGCCACCACCAGCACCGAATTGCCGAAATAGGTGGCATAGCCGCTGCCGGTCCAGGCGGTGGCGTATTTGTCCCAGCGCCAGGTCCCGGGAAGCGCATAGGGTGCGGTAAGGATCTCGCTGGTGCTGCGCAGACTCATGATCGCGACCCAGACCAGCGGCCCCGCGGCAAACGCGGTCCAGACCGCCATCGCCAGCATCACCAGGGCGCGGGCGAGCGCCTGCCGTGCCATCAGTATTCGAGCTTCTGGCGCTGGCGCAGCGACCAGGTCAGCACGCCGACGCCGCCCATCACGATCACGAACCAGACGGTGGCGATCGCCGACGGATAGCCGAGGTCGAAGGTGCTCCATTCGAAGGCGCGCTTGTAGGTGTAGGTGCTGACGGTTTCGGTCGACCACAGCGGCCCGCCCTTGGTCGTGATCCAGACCAGGTCGAAGATCTTCATCTTGCCGACGAAGGACAGCACCAGCAGGTTCAGCACGGTCGGGCGCACCAGCGGCAGCATTACGTGCCACAGTTTGGCGCCCCAGCCGCAGCGATCGAGTTCCGCCGCCTCGATCACCTCGCCGGGAAGCGAGTGCAGTGCCGCCAGCAGCACCACCATGTTGAAGCCGGTCCACATCCAGGTGGTGACCACGATCAGCGCCGGCAGCGCGGTGCGGGTGTCGCCCAGCCAGGGGCGGGTCCACTCATCGAGGCCAGCCAGGCGCAGCAGCGTGTTCGCCGCCCCCCAGTCGTAGTTGTAGATCCAGGCCCATACGATGCCGACCACGACATAGCTCATCAGCACCGGCGTGAACCAGGCCACCCGCAGGAGGCGGCTTGCCGGCACGCGCGCGTAGAGCGCAAGCGCCAGCAGCAGCGCGATGCTCACTTCGAGGAGCGGTGCCGCGCTCGCCCAGATCAGCGTGTTGCGGACCGCCCGCCAGAAGGTGTCGTCGGCCCATAGTGTCGCATAGTTGTCGCCGCCGATAAACCGCTCGCCCGCCGGCAGCACCTCGTGCACCGAATTCCAGATCGTGCGCACGACCGGATAGGCGGTAAGGCCCAGATAGAACAGCGCGGCCGGCAGCAGGAAGGGCAGGATGGCACCCCAGGCCGGCGGCTCGCCGGCCCGGGGCGGGCGTGCAGCGCTCACCGCCCGGCTTGCGCCGCGGTCATCTGTCGCACCACCTCCTCGACGCTGACCTGGCCGCTGATCAGCGCTGCGTTCACCACCTGGGTGAAGGTCTCACGCGCGCGGCCCTGCAGGATCTGCAACGGGATGCCGAAGAAATACTCGCTGCCGGCGTTGGCCGCCGCCAGCTGGCGGAAATAACCTGCGCGCGGTCCCTCGATGCGCGAGGCATCGGCCTTGATCCCGGTCTGCACCAGGACGTTGGTCAGCCACAGGTTCCCCATCTCGGGCGTGGCAAAGGAGTTCAGGAAACGCTTCGCTACATCCGGCTCGCGGGTGCGCGCATTCACCACGTAACTGCCGCCGACCGCGATGGTGCGGCAGTGCGCGCAGGCAGCGTTGGCGGGCGCCGGCATGCGCAGGATGCCAAGCGGGAAGTCGGCCGGCTGGCCGCCCTGGTCGGGCGGGTTGAAGGCGCGGGAGGTGTACCAGCTTCCCATCGGGAAGAAGACCGTGCCGGGATTGGTGTGGAAATAGATGTGGCTCTGGCCGAGCTGCAGCGTTGCCACCCCGGGCGGGAAGGCGCGGGCATCGACCAGGCTCCGCATGAATCGGAGGCCATCGACGACGCGCGGGTCGCTCCATGCCAGGTCGCCCGCCAGCAGTTTGCCGTAGTCGGCAAGGCCGAGCCGCATCAGCAGCGCCTCGTGCGTCAGGAACGCGCCGGGGAAGGGACGGTCGCCGACGCCGGCCGAGATCGGCGTGATGTTGCGCGCGCGCGCCTTGCGCACGAGATCGAGGAACGCCGCCTCGCTGAACTGCAGGTTCGCCGGCATCGCTGCGCCGAGTTCGCCCAGCAGGCGGGTGTTGACGTAAAGTTCGACCGTCCATGCCTCGAGCGGCAGGCCGTATGGCTTGCCGCCATGCGTCCAGATCGCGCGCGCCCAGGGCTCGACATTCGCCCAGTTGATGCCGCTGGAGAGATCGAGCAGCAAGTTGTTCTGCACATACTCGACCTGGTCGGGCTCGGCGTAGAACACATCCGGCCCCTGGCCGGCACGCAGCGCGGTGCGCAGCGCGGCGTACAGCGCGTTCTTCTCGTACCAGGTGGCGCGCACGCTGACGCCCGGATTGGCCGCCTGGAAGCGGCGGATCGCTTCCTCGACGAACTGGCGCTTCGGCTGTTCGGCTGCCCAGTGCGACCACAGCGTGATCTCCTGGGCGGAGGCGGCGGGTGCTGCGGCGGTGCCAAGCAGCGCGGCGGCCAGGAAGGCGCCGGCAAGGCGTCGGCCGATGGGCATGTGCGGTTCCCTCCCCTTGGTGGCACTGGCCACGCTGGCATTGCGACCCGGCGACCATGGATTGTCAATAATACTGTCGACGCCGGCGAAAGCAGCCCGCGAAGCCGCCCCGGCGGCCGCGCTCAGGCGGCTGTTGCGCCGACCCAGGCCAGGGTCGCAAGATAGGCCTGCATCGAGGGGCGGATGTGCTCGACGCACAGCCGCACGATCGCCACCCGATCGCCACGCTCGAGTGCGGCAACCATCGCGGCATGCTCCTCCACCGCCTGCGCGAGCATCCGGGGATCGCCGACCCGATAGGCGCGGATGGCGTGCGCGAGGCCAGCATAGTCGCGGATCGAGCTGGCCAGGTGCGGGTTGCCGGCGGCGTCGAACAGCGTGCCGTGGAAGGCGGCGTCGAGCCGGAGCACGGTGCGCAGGTCGCCGCGGGCGGCGGCGGCGGCGTGCTCGGCCTGAAGTGCCCGCAAGGCGCTGATCAGGGCGGCTGGCGCCGGCAGCGGGATCAGCGCCGCGGCATGACCCTGCAGCAGCTCGCGCATCGCGTAGATGTGGCGCACCTCCTCGGCCGAGAAATCGCGCACGCTGGCGCCGCGGTTCGGTTCGCGGCGCACGATGCCGAGCCGTTCGAGCCTGGTCAGCGCCTGGCGCACCAGGTGGCGCTTGGCGCCGAAGCGCGCCATCAGCACATCCTCGACCAGGCGTTCGCGCGGCTTCAGGCGGCCGATGATGATCTCCTCCTCCAAGGTCGCGACCAGCTGCGCAAGATCGGGCGGACGGCGCGGCGGCGGCGCCGATGGGGGTGAAATCCCGGGTCGGGCGAGGGCGCGGCGGCTCATGAACATGATTATTGACAATCGCTGGGGGAAGTCGAGGGCGCTGCCTGCGCCGTGCCGCGTGCCTGCCTGATCGCACCCGCCCTGCCCGGTCCATCGGATCTGTCCGGCGCAGGGGTGCGGAACTAACCTCGCGGGTGTGACCATCGCCGATTCCTCCCAGCCCGACCGGCCGCCCGACCGGCCACCCGACCGGCGTGCGCGCAAGACGGCCCTGATCGTGGCGACGGCGCTGTTCATGCAGAACCTGGACAGTTCGGTGATCGCGACCGCGCTTCCCAGCATGGCCGAGAGTTTCGGCGCTGATCCCGTGCGCATGAGCACCGCGCTTACCGCCTACATGCTGGGGGTTGCGGTGTTCATCCCGGCCAGCGGCTGGGCCGCCGACCGGTTCGGCGCCAAGCACGTGTTCCTGGCGGCGATCGGGGTGTTCACCCTGTCCTCGCTGCTGTGCGGCATCTCGGTCTCGCTGGTGCAGCTGGTCGCGGCACGGCTGCTGCAGGGCGCCGGCGGGGCGATGATGGTACCGGTGGGGCGGCTATTGCTGCTGCGCGCGACGCCGAAATCCGACCTGGTCAACGCCATGGCCTGGCTCAGCATGCCGGCGCTGCTGGGGCCGGTGCTGGGGCCGCCGGTCGGCGGCTTCATCGTCACCTTCGTCTCGTGGCGGTGGATCTTCGTGCTCAACCTGCCGGTGGGCCTGCTGGGGGCGGTACTGGTGGCGCTGTTCATCGAGGATGTGCGCCCCGCCGCGCACGCCGCCCTCGACGTGTTCGGTCTGGTTGCCTGCTCGACCGGGCTGGCGCTGATGGTGGCGGGCTTCGAGACGCTGGGGCGCGGCATCGTCGCTGCCTGGGTCACCCTGGCGCTGCTGGCCGCGGCGGCGGGGCTGTTCGTGCTCTATGCCCGGCACATGGCGCATATCCGCCGGCCGGTGCTGGAATTCCGGCTGATGCGGGTGCCGAGTTTCGGCATCTCGGTCTATGCCGGCACGCTGTTCAGGTTCGGCATCGGCGCGCTGCCGTTCCTGCTGCCGATGGCGATGCAGCTGGGGCTCGGCATGAGTGCTGCCGCCTCGGGCATGATCACGCTGGCCAACGGCATCGGCTCGCTGGCGATGAAGCCGGCGGCGCGGCCGGTGCTGAAGCGCTTCGGCTTCCGCCGGACGCTGTCGGTGAACGCGCTGCTGTCGGCGGCGGGGATCGCGCTGTGCGCGGTGTTCAACGCCGACACCCGGCTGTGGGTTCTTTATGCGGTGCTGGCCGGCGGCAGTTTTCTGCGCAGCCTGGAGTTCACCGCCTTCAACACCCTGGCCTACGCCGACATCTCGGCACGGCGGATGAGCCAGGCGACGACGCTCTATTCCACCATCCAGCAGGTATCGCTGACGCTCGGCATCGGCGTGGGTGCGGGTGCCCTGGAGGCGGCGATGCACCTGTCGGGGCGCGCGGCGCCCGCGATCGGCGATTTCTCGGTGGCGTTCCTGGTGGTGGCGGCGCTGTCGGCGCTGGCGCTGCCGCTGTGCCTGCTGCTGCCGAAGGATTCGGGCGCGGAGGTGAGCGGGCATCGCGGGTGAGGCGCGGTCGGCGCGCGATGAGGCCCCGCGCCGACGCCCATCCTGCCTTGCGCGCGCTACTTCCGCTCGATCAGCTCGATCTTGTAGCCGTCCGGGTCCTCGACGAAGGCGATCACGGTGGTGCCGTGCTTCACCGGCCCGGCCTCGCGCGTCACCTTGCCGCCGGCCTTCCTGATGGCATCGCAGGCGGCGTAGGCATCGGGCACGCTGATCGCCAGGTGCCCGAACGCCGTGCCCATCTCGTACTTCCCGACGCCGTAATTGTAGGTGAGCTCCACCTCCGGCCCGTCGCCGAACGCGACGAAGGCGAGCGTGTACTTGCCCTCCGGCACGTCGCGGCGGCGGGTTTCCTTCATGCCGAGGATGTCGGTGTAGAACTTCACGCTGCGCTCAAGATCGCCGACGCGGATCATGGTGTGCAGATAGCGGCTTTCGGCCATTTTTCGGGTCTCTCTCCGGGTACGGGGTTCCCAG
>JADYYZ010000367.1 GCA_020853405.1 Acetobacteraceae bacterium | reverse complement strand
GCGTTCACGGTGCGTGCGATGCCGCCCGAGCGCGCCGCGATCGATGTCGGCAGCGTCGCGCTCGACGACCGCGCCTTCCGCGAGGCTACCGGCTGGGCGCCGGCCGTGGCACTGTCGGCGGGGCTTTCGGCGACGCTCGCCTATTACCGCGCCCACCTGGACCGCTACCTGTAGGGGGAAACCGCATGAACGCCGCACCCGTCAGCGTGCCGCAGGCGAGCCCCGGCGCCGCCTGTCTTGCGCACAAGGCAGCGATCGATGCCGCGGTCGCGCGCGTGCTGGAAAGCGGCTGGTACATCCTGGGCCGGGAAGGGGAGGCGTTCGAGGCCGAGTTCGCGCAGTGGCTCGGCACCGCGCGCGCGGTCGGCTGCGCCAACGGCACCGATGCGCTGGCGCTGATCCTGCGCGGCCTTGGCATCGGGCCGGGCGATGCGGTCGCAACCGTCAGCCACACCGCGGTCGCGACCGTCGCCGCGATCGAGATGGTCGGCGCGCGGGCGGTGCTGATCGACATCGACCCCGTGACCTTCACCATGTGCCCGCGCGACTTCGCTGCCGCCCTGCCGCGCCACCTCGATCTGCGCGCGGTGATCCCGGTGCACCTCTATGGCCAGGCCGCCGATCTCGACGCCATCATCCCGCCCGCCCGCGCGCGGGGGCTTTCCGTGATCGAGGATTGCAGCCAGGCGCACGGCGCCAGCCTGGGCGGGCGCAAGCTCGGCACCATCGGCGATGCGGCGGCGTTCTCGCTCTATCCGACCAAGCCGCTGGCGGCCCTGGGTGATGGCGGCGTGCTGGCCACCAATGCGGTGGAACTCGCCGACAGGATCGCCGCGCTTCGCCAGTACGGCTGGCGCGAGCGCTATGTCAGCGACCTTGTCGGCGTCAATTCGCGCCTCGATGAGCTGCAGGCGGCGATCCTGCGTGCGCGCCTGCCGTTGCTGGATGCCGAGAATGCGCGCCGCGGCACCATCGCCGCCGCCTATGACCTGGCGCTGTCAGGCACCCGCTTCGCGCCGCCTGCGCGCCGGGCGAACGCCACGCACGTGTTCCACCAGTATGTCGTGCGCGCCAGGGACCGCGAGGCGAGCCAGGCGGCCCTGCGCGCGCAGGGTATCGGCACCGCCGTGCACTACCCGGTGCCGGTGCACCTGCAGCCCGCCTATCGCGGCCGCATCGCGACGGGGCCGGCCGGCTGCCGCGAAACCGAGCGGGCGGCGCGCGAGGTGCTGAGCCTGCCGATGTTCCCCCAGCTCACCAACGCCCAGGTCGAGACCGTCTGCGCCGCGCTGCGCAGCATCTGATCGTCGCCACCTGGCGGCAGGGCCGCGCGACGCCCCCCCGCCCCACCCCCCGCCCCGCTACGCTCCCCTCGTCGACAGCGCCAGCAGCGAGACCCCGACCAGGATCAGCCCCAGCCCCAGCCCCTGCATCCAGCCGAACGGCTCGCGGAAGGCGACCCAGCCCATGGCCGCGACCACCAGGTACTGCAGCGCCGCCGACGGCAGCGCCACGGAAACCGGAATCTTCCGGAGCGCGATGATGTAGAACAGGGCGGCAAGCCCATAGCAGGCAAGCCCCGCCATGGTGGTGGGCCGCAGCAGCTGCTGGAGCATGCCGCCGGCGCCGGCTTCGGTGACATTGTCCGAGCCGAGTTTCAGCAGCAGCTGGCCAGCGACCCCGACCGCGATCGCCGCCAGCAGCGACAGCCAGTACGGCGTCACGCTGGCGGACCATCGGCGTCGCGGCGGGGGCCCAGCACCTCGCGCACCACGCCCTGCGGCTTGCGGTTGGCGGTCAGGAACACGCGCCCGACATACTCGCCGACGATCCCCAGCATCACGAACTGCACGCCGGCGACCAGCAGTGTCACCACCATGGTGCTGGCCCAGCCGGGCGGCGGCTCGCGGAACAGCGCCTCGGAGATGACGATCGCCGCCCCCAGCGTGCCGACCGCTGCCATCGCCGCGCCCATGATCACCGCGAGCCGGAGCGGCAGCAGCGAGAAATTGGTGGCGAGGTTGAGCCACAGCCGCACCAGGCGGCGGAGGTTGTAGTTGCTGCGCCCCTCGGCGCGCGGCAGGTGCGCGACCTCGATCGAGCCGATGCGCTGGGTGACCTGCATGATCAGCCCGTCGACATACGGATAGGGGCCGCGATAGCGGGTGATCGCCTGCGCCACCATCCGGCTCATGCAGCGGAACGAGCTCAGGTAAAGGCCCTTCGGCTTGTCGAGCAGCCAGTCGGCCACCTTGTTGGCGAAGCGGCTGCCAAGGTTGCGCCAGCCTTCGTGCCGCTTCTCGGCATAGCGGGTATAGACCACGTCGAGGCCGGAAAGCCTTGTGTGGTCATAGAGTTTCACCACCTCGGCGGGCGGGTTCTGAAGGTCGTCGTCCATGGTGATGATGAAGGCGCCGCGCGCGTGGCGAAGGCCGGTCATCACCGCGTTGTGCTCGCCGTAGTTGCGGGCGTGCTCGACCAGGGTCACCGGCACCAGGGCGGTGGCGACCAGGGCGCGGCACACCTCGCCCGAATTGTCGGGGCTGCCGTCGTTGACCAGCACGATCTCGAGCCCGCCTTCGACGGCCAGGCCGGACAGCGCCTCGACCAGCCGGCCGACGGTCGCGGCACCGCGATAGACCGGCACGACGATGGAAAGCCCGGGGCGCGGGGCCTCGGCCTGATCGCGCTTGGCCCGGGACAGCGGTTCGATGTGCATGCTGGCGGTATCCGTCATGGTTTGCGTGCAACGGCAAGCACGCTGCCTCCGAACGGCAGGCGGATGGAAAGGCGGGCGATCGCGCGTTCCAGCCTGGTTGCTCCCCGCAGCAGCGCCTCGAGCGGCGCCGGATAGGGGCGCACATCGCTGGAGGCGGCACCGCGGGCCAGCACCTTGCGCTGCAGCACCATCAGCGGAAACAGCAGGCTGTTCCAGTAGTGCACGCGGAGCACGGTGAAGCCCGCGCCTTGCAGCAGGGCGGCGGTCTCGGCGCGGCTGTAGCGGCGGATATTGTGCACCGCGCGATCATGCGCCGAAAGCAGCCACCGGAACGCCGGCAGGTTCAACACCAGGATGCCGCCTGGCCTCAGCACGCGGCGGAACTCGCCCAGCGCCTGCTGCTGGTCGACCCCTGCGTGGCACAGCACGTCGGCGCTGACCACGGCATCGACCGAGCCCCCGGCCACCGGCATCTGGTTGACCGAGCCGACGCAGATCGTGCCGCCGCCGCGGCCGGCCGCGAGCCTGGCCGCCGGCTCCATCACCTCGAGCCCGAGCCCCCGCCAGCCGGGCAGGCAGGTGGAAAGCCGGCGCAGGAAGCCGCCGGTGCCGCAGCCGGCATCAAGCACGGCACCGCCGGCGGCCCCGGCCGCCCGCGCCAGTGCCGCCAGGAGCTCGGCATGCAGGGCCTGATACCACCACATCCGGTCCTCGACCGCCGCCATCCGGATATATTCGTCGTGTTCCAAGTCGGTACCTGCTGACCCGGCAGCGGTCGCACGGCGCTGTGGCGGCGGAAAGGCGCCATCAAGGCAGAGAGGGCGGCACGATCGCGCCGGCGGCCTTCGCGCCGGTGCCGCCAGGGCTTGCCATGGCTGTCGAAGGATCGCCAAAATCGCCCGCTTCGGTATCTTCACGCGCCTCTGGCGAGCGCGCACACTGCGCCTGCGCCGGCAGAATGACCGCTGGCAGGAGGTAAGGAGCCGTGCCGCATCAGCATCATCTCGGCCGCTCTGAGGTGGCGACCGACACCCTCTCGGGGGCCTCGCTTGCCCGGATGGCAGCGACGCTCGATCGCGAGGAGGTGCCGGAAACCCTGCCGCCGCTGTGGCACTGGGTGCTGTTCGGCGCCTGGGTGCGCCCGGCCGCCCTTGGCCAGGACGGCCACCCCGCGCGCGGAAAATTCCTGCCCGCCGATCCTGACCTGCCGCGGCGGATGTACGCCGGCGGGCGGCTCACCTTCTTCGGCCCGTTGCGCGCCGGCGACACCGCGACACGGCGATCGGTGATCACCCGCGTCGAGGAAAAGCAGGGCGGCAGCGGCCGGCTGCTGTTCGTCACGGTCCGCCACGAGATCTCGGGCCGCGACGGGCTTGCGCTGATCGAGGACCACGACATCGTCTATCGCGGGCCGGCCGGCGGCAGCCCGAAGCCGTCGGCCCGGTATGCCGACCCGCCGGGCGCGTTCCAGCGCACCATCAGCCCCGACCCGGTGCTGCTGTTCCGCTATTCGGCGCTGACCTGCAACGGCCATCGCATCCATTACGACAGGAAATACGTGACCGAGGTCGAGGGCTATCCGGGCCTGATCGTGCATGGCCCGCTGCAGGCGACGCTGCTTGCGGAACTCGCGCAGCGGCACGCCCCGGCGCGGCGGCTCGCGCGGTTCGCGTTCCGTGCCGTCCGCCCGGTGTTCGACCTCGAGCCGTTCCGCCTGGTCGGCCATTGGCACGGCGTCAGCGAGGCGCAGCTGGCGGTCGTCGACCATGCCGGCCGGCTCTGCATGCGCGCGGAGGCGGCGTTCGAGTAGGGAACGTGCGCCTGCCGGCGTCGTTTTCCGCCGCCACCCGCCCGCCCGCCGAGGTGCCGCCGGCGCAGGCGATGCGTGCGATCGGGCTGTGCCTGGTCGCGCACGCGCTGATCGCGCTGTCGGATGTCGCGGTCAAACTGGCGTTGCAGCATCACGGCGTCGGCGAGGTGCTGTTCGCCCGGGGCGGGCTGGGCGGGCTGATGCTGGGCGGGCCGATGATCGCGCGCAACGGGCTTGCCGTGCTGCTGCCGCGCCGGCCGGGCCTGGTGTTCGCGCGGAGCGCGATCCATTGCGCGGGCAGTGTCTTCTGGTACTACGCCTTCGCGGTGCTGCCGCTCGCCGATGTCTACGCGATCGGCTACGCGACACCGCTGGTGGTCAGCCTGATGGCGATTCCCCTGCTGGGCGAGCGGGTGGGCTGGCGGCTGTGGGCCGCGACCCTGGTCGGCTTCGCGGGGGTGCTGGTGATGGTGCGGCCCGGCGGTGATTTCTGGCAGCCCGCCACGCTCGCGATCCTGGCCGGCATCGTGCTGGTGGCGCTGGCGCGCGTGATGGCGCGGCAGCTGGCGCTGATCGAGCGCGTCGATGTGATCGTGATCTGGCTGATCCTGGCGCATATCCCGATGGGTGCCGCGGTGATGCTGGCGATCGGCGCGGTGGCGCCGACGCCTGCCTCGTTCGCGGCCCTGGTCGCGATGGCCGCCCTCAACAGCGCCGGCCACCTGCTGATGACGCGGGCCTACGCGCTGTCGCCGATCTCGGCGCTGGGACCGTACGAGTACACGACCTTCCTGTGGGCGCTCGGGTTCGGCGTCATGATGTTCCATGAGACACCCGGCGTCAGCACGCTGGTCGGCGCCGTGATCGTGATCGTGGCCGGCCTGTTCGACCTGCGCCGCGCGCGCGTGACGCGGGCCGGCGGCTGATGGCCCTTTCCGGCCGCCGCCCGCCGGTCGGGCTGCGCGAGGAGCCGACCAGGGGCATCGCCTACATGGTGGCGGCGGTGGCGCTGTTCAGCGTGATGGCGGTGCTGGTCAAGGCGATGGGCGCGCACTATCCGGTCGGCCAGGTGATGTTCTTCCGCAACGCCGCCTCGCTGCCGCCGGCGCTGGCGATCATGGTCGGCACCGGCGGCATCGGCAGTTTCCGTACCCGCCGGCCGATGGCGCATGTGCTGCGGGCCGTGCTCGGCGTCGGCGCCATGGGGGCGGGCTTCTCGGCGCTGTCGATGATGCCGCTGGTCGATGCCACCGCGCTGTCCTTCACCCAGCCGCTGTTCCTGACGCTGCTTGCCATCCCGATCCTGGGCGAACGGGTCGGGCTGCACCGTGGCGGCGCGGTGCTGGCGGGTTTCCTCGGCGTCGTCGTGCTGTCGGTCGGCCAGGGCGGGTTCGGCGCGGCGATCGGGCTTGCCGGGCTCGCCGCGGCGCTTGCCAACGCCTTCTTCTCGGCGCTGACGGCCCTTCTGGTCCGCCAGCTCAGCGCTACCGAGAGCAGTGCGACGATCACCGCCTGGCAGTCCAGCCTGATGACCCTGCTGACCAGCCTGCTGCTGCCGTTCGGCTGGATCGTCCCGACCCCGCTCGACTTCGTGCTGCTGGCGGGCATCGGCCTTTGTGGCGGCGTCGCCCAGTACTGGATGACCCAGGCCTACCGGTTCGGTGCGGCCAGCATGGTCAGTGCCTTCAACTATTCCGGGATCGTGTGGGCGACGCTGTATGGTGCCCTGATCTGGAACGAGGTGCCCGGCCCGAGCGTGCTGGCGGGGGCCCTGATCGTGATCGGTGCCGGCCTCTATATCCTGCAGCGCGAGCTGGTCCTGGCGCGGGCACGCCGCGCCGCGAAGTCGCCGTGATCGACCACCCGCCCCGCACCGGGAGCCGCCCGACGCCATGAACCGGAATCCAGCAGCCGCACGCCCCCGCTCTCCCGCCCGGGAGTGCGTCGGCTGAGCGAGGCGCTCCGCTTCGCGCGAGACCACGACCCGCGCTATGGCGAGGTGGTGGCGGTCGCTGCCCAGGTGCGCCGCGTCACCTGCCGCAACCCCGGGCCGATGACCTTCCATGGCACCGGCACCTTCATCGTCGGCGAAGGCCGGGTGGCGGTGATCGACCCCGGCCCGCCGGACGAGGCGCACCTTGCCGCCCTGCTTGGGGCGCTCCGCGGCGAGAGCGTGACGCACATCGTCGTCACCCACACGCACCGCGACCACTCGCCGCTGGCGCGCGCGCTGAAGGAGGCAACCGGCGCGCCGATCGTCGGCTGCGGGAGGCACCGCACGCCGCCCGCCGAGGGCGGCGAGGGCGCCGACTACGACCACGCCCCCGACCAGGTGCTGGAGGAGGGCGAGGCGATCGCCGGCCCCGGCTGGACGCTCGGCGCCGTCGCCACCCCCGGCCACACCGCGAACCATCTCTGCTTCGCGTTCGCCCAACAGGGCCTGCTGTTCAGCGGCGACGTGGTGATGGGCTGGAGCACCACCGTGGTCTCGCCGCCCGATGGCAACATGGCTGCCTATTGCGCCTCGCTGGCGCGCCTGGCGGGGCGCGCGGAACGCTGGTTCCTGCCGACGCACGGGCCGGCGGTCACCGACCCGCCTTCCTGGTGTGCCGCGCTGCTGCGCCACCGCCTGGCGCGCGAGGCGCAGATCCTCGGCGCGCTCGCCGATGCGCCGGCGACGCTTGCCACCCTGGTCGGGCGCATCTACCCCGACATCGCGCCGAACCTGCGCCGGCCGGCGACGCGGAGCACGCTCGCGCACCTGGAGAAACTGGTCGAGGACGGAAGGGTGCGGGGCGAGGGCGAGGCATGGCGGCTTCGCCGGCCCCGCCCCCCGGCTACCACCTGAGCCGCCCGCGCGCGGCGTCCTTCGCCGGCTCGTAGAGCGGGATCGCGCGCGTGGCGCGTGCCGCTTCCGGCAGCGCGAGCCAGCGCGCGAACTCCTCCAGCACGTTGCGGGTGACCATCGGCACGTCCAGCCCGCGTGCCTCGTCGAGCGGCATGAAGCGCAGGAACTCGAGCTCGCCACTGCCGCCGAGTGCACCCTCCACCGCATCGAACGGGGCGACCAGGAAGCGGGCGTTGAAGCGTACCGGGAAGATCGGAGGCGTCACCGCGCGGCAAAGGTAGTCGAGCGGCGCGAGATCGGGTGCCCGGCCGGTGGCGAGGAACGGCGCCCAGGCGGCACCGGCGCGCGCGCGCGGCGGCGCCGCGCTGCCGAGCACGAGGCCGGTCTCCTCGAACAGTTCGCGCACCGCGGCCATCGCCAGCGCCCGCGCGAGTCCCGAGGGCGCGGCATGCTCCAGCATCGCGCGCGTCGGCGCCGACAGTTCGCGCGCCGCCGGTGGCGAATAGTCGGCGCGGTCGACGCGGCCGCCGGGAAACACCAGCTTGTTCGGCATGAAGCGGTGGCCGGCATGGCGCACGCCCATCAGCACCTCGGGGCCGGATCGCCGGCCGCGCCACAGGATCAGGCTGGCGGCGTGCCGCGGCCGCGCCGCCGGCTTCGGCGGGCTCGCCTCAGTCAATGGCAAGCCCCCGTGTCCGCAGAAAGGCGCGCAGGCCGAACCGCTCCGGCACCGACAGCTGGCGGGCGGCATTCTCGCTCCAGGTCAGGACATCCTTGGCTCCGAAAATATCGCGGTGCTTCTGCCTGCCGGCCGACAGCGGCTCACGCGCGTGGCGGCGCGAATCGTAGGCGGCGATCTCCGCCACCAGCTGCGCTGCCTGGTAGCGGCCGCGATGCACCACCACCGAAGGCGGCAGCCGCATCGAGGGCAGCGCGCGATGCTCGGGCCAGCCGAGCGCGAGCCCCGACAGCGGCAGCACCGCCTCGGGCAGGCCGAGCAGCGGCGTGATCCTTTCCAGGTGGTCGCGGAGCTCGCTGACCGGGCAGCTGCCGAGCCCCAGCGCATCGGCGGCGTGCATCGCGAAACCCAGCGCCAGCGCGGCATCGACGGCGGCGTTGAGGAAGGTGTCGAGATTGTCGTTGGCATGCGCCATGCCGTGCATGCGGCAGATTTCCCGCCCGCGATGGATGTCGGCGCAGAACACCAGGAACACCGGGGCGGCCTTGATCCACGCCATCGTGCCGATCCAGTCGGCGATCCTGCCGATCGGGCCGGGGTCGGTCAGCACGACGATGCTGTATTGCTGGAGATCGGACTTGCTGGGCGCGGACTGCGCGGCGGCCAGCACCAGATC
>JADYYZ010000366.1 GCA_020853405.1 Acetobacteraceae bacterium | reverse complement strand
CGGCCAGGTAGTCGATGACCCGCTTGTCGAAATCCTCGCCGCCCAGGAAGGTGTCGCCGTTGGTCGCCTTCACCTCGACGATGCCATCGCCGATCTCGAGGACGGAGATGTCGAAGGTGCCGCCGCCGAGGTCATAGACCGCGATCGTGCCGGAATTCTTCTTGTCGAGGCCGTAGGCCAGCGCCGCCGCGGTCGGCTCGTTGATGATGCGCTCGACCTCGAGCCCGGCGATGCGGCCGGCATCCTTGGTGGCCTGGCGCTGGGCGTCGTTGAAATAGGCGGGAACGGTGATGACCGCGCGGCTGACCTTCTCGCCGAGATACGCCTCGGCGGTCTCCTTCATCTTGCCGAGCGTATAGGCGCTGATCTGGGCGGGCGCGTATTTCTGGCCGCGTGCCTCGACCCAGGCATCGCCGTTGTCGGCGCGCACGATCTTGAACGGCACCAGTTCCGATTCGCGCTTCACCTCGGGGTCGTCGAAGCGCCGGCCGATCAGGCGCTTCACCGCATACAGCGTGTTGTCGGGGTTGGTCACCGCCTGGCGCTTGGCGCTCTGGCCGACCAGCCGTTCGCCGTTGTCGGCGAAGGCGACCATGCTGGGCGTGGTACGTGCCCCTTCGCTGTTCTCCAGGACCTTGGCGTCCTTGCCTTCCAGGATCGCGACGCAGCTGTTCGTCGTGCCCAGGTCGATGCCGATGATCTTGCTCATTCACTCCTCCGTGGCGGGCTGACGCGGCCGCGCAGGCACCGCGGTCGCCCCCTGCGATCAGTCTGCGATCAGTCCTGGCGGCAGCCGGCCCCTCGGGCACCAGCCCGTCCGCCAGACAGCCATGTATTGAGAGGGCGCGGGATTCTCAAGGGCGCGTGATCGGCCGGGACGCGGGGCTTGGGCGGCCGGTCGCGCTGTCCCTGCCGGCTCAGCCTTCGGTGCCGGTGGCCGGCCGGTCCGGCGCGGCGGCGCCGCGGCTGACCACGACCATCGCCGGCTTCAAGAGCCGCCCGTTCAGGGTCCAGGCCGGCGAATAGGCTTCCATCACGTGTCCGGCCGGCACCGTCGCGCTCGCCGCCTCGGCCATCGCCTGGTGGCGTTCCGGGTCGAACGGCGTGCCGGCGGCCGGCTCGCGCACGACGCCGTTCTTCTCCAGCATCGCGAGCAGGGCGCGCTCGCTGGCGGCGAGGCCATCGCGCATCCGGGTCACGAGCTCCGGCTCGCCCTCGGCCGGCGGCGGCAGGGCCGCCAGCGCGCGCGAAAAATTCTCGGCCGCATCGACCATGTCGCGGGCGAATTTCTGCACCCCGAACTGGCGGGTGTTCTCGATCTCGCTCCGCATGCGGCGGCTGATGTTCTGCTGTTCAGCCTCGGCCCGCAGCCATCGGTCGCGCAGGCCCTCGAGCTCGGCTTCGAGCTCCTGGATGCGGCCGGCGGCAGCACCCATCAGCTCATCGGCGGCGTTGGGGCCGAGCATCGAGGGCGGGTCCTCGGCCGGCGTGTCGGGCATCGCGGCCCCGGGGCGGGGGGCGGTCGGGTCCTGCTGGGTCATCGTTCCTGATCGGTTGTCGGCCACAGCGCACACATACCGCGCCGGGCGCGGGTTTCAACCCGACAGAGGGGTCAGCCCAGCATCCGCCCGATCACCCGCGCGGTATAATCGACCGCCGGGATGATGCGGCCGTAATTGATCCGTGTCGGCCCGATCACCCCGATCGCGCCCACCACGCGCTCGCGCGAATCCTTGTAGGGCGCGACCACCACCGAACAGCCGGCGGTATCGAACAGGCCGGATCCGGCGCCGATGAAGATCTGCACGCCTTCCGCCCGCTGCGCGAGGTCGAGCAGGCGCAGCATGGTCTCCTTGGCCTCCAGCCGCTCGAACAGGCCGCGGATGGCGTTCAGCCGCTCGATCGCGTTGACATCCTGCAAGAGCCGCGCCTGGCCGCGCACGATCAGCGCGCCGCCGCCGCCGCGGCCGCGATCGCCGCCCGCCCAGCTGGCCAGCCCCGCCGCCACCACCTGCTCGGTCAGGGCATCGAGTTCGGTGCGGTGCGCCGCGACCTCGTCCTCGACCAGGCGGCGCGCCTCGTCGAGCGTGCGCCCGGAATGGCGCCCGTTCAGGTAGTTCGACGCTTCCTGGAGGGCGCGCGGCGGCAGCCCGGGCGGCGCCTCGATGACGCGATTCTCGACCTGGCCATCCTCGGTCACCAGCACCACCAGCACCCGGCCCGGGCCAAGCGCCACGAACTCGATGTGGCGGATCGCGGTCGCCTCGGTCTTGGGCGCGAGCACGAGGCCGGCGGCCTGCGACAGCCCGGCCAGCATGGCGCTCGCCTCCTCCAGCAGCCCCTCGACCGACTGGCCCGAGGCGGCACAGCGTTCGGAGATGCGGGCGCGGTCGTCCTCGGCCAGCCCGCCATATTCCAGCAGGCCATCGACGAACAGCCGGAGGCCGCGATCGGTCGGCAGCCTGCCTGCGCTGGTGTGCGGCGCGAACAGCAGGCCGGCGCCTTCCAGGTCGGCCATGACATTGCGGATGGTGGCGGGGCTCAGCGCCATCGGCAGCCGGCGCGACAGCGTGCGGCTGCCCACCGGGTCGCCGGTTGCGACATACTGCTCGACGATCTCGCGCAGGATCGCCGCCGAGCGGGGATCGAGCGCGATGCCGTCGTCGCGCCCCTCGACCTGCACGCGGGGGCGCTGGTCCATGCCATCGGCCATGCCCGACAAGGTCGGCATGCCAGGCCCCGAGGTCAAGCGTCGCGCGGCGTCGCGCCGGGCGGGGCGCTGGCGCCGCGAGGCACGTGCCTCTATACGCGCGGCCATGCGACCCTCCGGCCGTGCCCCCGACGCGCTCCGCGCGATCTCGATCGAACCGGGCTTCGCCCGCCACGCCGAAGGCAGCTGCCTGATCCGGGTGGGCAACACCGAGGTGCTGTGCGCGGCCACGGTCGAGGGCAAGGTGCCCCCCTTCCTGCGCAACCAGGGGCTGGGCTGGGTCACCGCCGAGTACGGCATGCTGCCGCGTTCGACCCACACCCGCGGCGACCGCGAGGCGGCGCGCGGCAAGCAAAGCGGGCGGACCCAGGAGATCCAGCGCCTTATCGGGCGATCCTTGCGCTCGGTGGTGGACCGCGCCGCGATGGGCGAGATCACCGTGACGCTCGACTGCGACGTGCTGAACGCCGATGGCGGCACCCGCACCGCTGCCATCACCGGCGCCTGGGTGGCGCTGGCGCTGGCGCTGCGCAAGCTCGAAGCCGCGCGGATCATCAAGGCCAGCCCGCTGACCGGCCAGGTCGCCGCGGTCAGTTGCGGCCTGTTCCAGGGCACGCCCGTGCTCGACCTCGACTACGCCGAGGACTCGGCCGCAGGGGCAGACGGCAATTTCGTGCTGACGACCGATGGCGGCATCGTCGAGGTGCAGGCCACCGCCGAGCGCGCGCCCTTCACCGAGGCCGAGTTCGATGCGCTGCTGCGGCTCGCGCGGCTGGGTGTCGCCGCACTCGGCGAACAGCAACGCGCCGCCCTGGGGTGATGGCGCGATGGCGCGCCGCCTGCTCGAACCGGCACTGGTCGCCGCCAGTTTCAACAAGGGCAAGGTCGCGGAACTCGCCGAGCTGGTAGCGGCCCACGGCAGGCACGTGATCGCGGCCGCCGATCTCGGCCTCGCCGCACCCGCCGAGACCGGCGAGCATTTCGTCGAGAACGCGGCGATCAAGGCACGCGCTGCCGCAATCGCAAGCGGCATGCCGGCGCTGGCCGACGATTCCGGCTTCTCGGTCGCGGCCCTGGGCGGGCTGCCCGGCATCGACACCGCGCTATGGGCCGAGCGCGCCGATGGCACGCGCGACTACGCCATGGCGATCGCCAAGCTCGCCCGGCTGCTGGCCGACGATGCCTCGCGCGATGCCTGGTTCACCTGCGCGCTGGCCCTGGCCTGGCCGGACGGCGCGGTCGAGGTGTTCGAGGGCAGGATCGACGGCACGCTGACCCTGCCGGCGCGCGGGGCGCGCGGGTTCGGCTACGATCCCGCCTTCACGCCGCGCGGCTACGACCTCACCTTCGGCGAGATGGACCAAGCCGCCAAGCACCTGATCAGCCACCGTGCCGATGCGTTCCAGCAGCTGCTGCGCGCCTGTTTCTGATGCCGCCGGCGGCTGGATCTCCCCTCGCGCTCTATATCCACTGGCCGTTCTGTGCCTCGAAGTGCCCGTACTGCGACTTCAACAGCCACGTGCGCGAGCGGATCGACGAGCAGCACTTCGCCGAGGCACTGCTGGCGGAACTTGCCTTCGAGGCAGGCCGCAGCGGCCGCCGGCCGCTTGCCAGCATCTTCTTCGGCGGCGGCACACCGAGCCTGATGGCGCCGGCGACCGTGGCCCGCCTGATCGAGGCGGCACAGGCGCACTTCCCGCCTGCCGCCGACATCGAGATCACCCTGGAGGCCAACCCCACGAGCGTCGAGGCAGGGCGCCTTGCCGGCTATCGGGCCGCGGGGGTCAACCGGATCAGCCTCGGCGTGCAGGCGCTCGACGATTCCGTGCTGCGCTTCCTGGGCCGCCGCCACGATGCCGCGCAGGCGCTGATCGCGCTCGGGGCGGCGCGGACGATTTTCGAGCGCGCCTCGTTCGACATGATCTACGCCCGCCCCGGCCAGCGTCCCGACGCCTGGCGGGCCGAGCTCGCGCGGGCACTCGCGCTCGGGTTCGACCATCTGTCGCTCTATCAGCTCACGATCGAGCCGGGCACCGCCTTTGCCGCCGCCCACGCCCGCGGCGACTTCGCGCTGCCCGACGCCGACGCGGCCGCCCGGCTCTACGAGGCAACCGAGGAGGAGGCGGCCCGCTTCGGGCTTTGCGCCTACGAGGTCAGCAACTATGCGCGGCCGGGTGCCGAAAGCCGCCACAACCTCGCCTACTGGCGCTACCAGGATTTCCTGGGCATCGGGCCGGGCGCGCACCAGCGCCTGTCGCTGGGCGGCGAGGTTCTGGCCACCCGCCGCCACCGCGCCCCCGAAGCCTGGGCGGCGCTGGTCGGGCGCCACGGCCATGGCAGCACCGAGGAAGAGGCGATCGGGCCGCGCGATCGCGCGCGCGAGGCGCTGCTGATGGGGCTGCGGCTCGCCGAGGGCATCGAGGCGGCATCCTTCCATGCCCGTACCGGGATCGCGCTGGCCGACGCCATCGATCCCGCCATCCTGGAGGCGGCTTGCGAGGAAGGCTACCTGCGCTGGGATGGCAGCCGGCTCGTCGCCAGCAGCTCAGGCCTGCTCCGGCTCGATGCCCTGCTCGCGCGTCTCGCGCGCTGAGCGTTCCGCAAGCGCGGCGCGATAGACCTCGCGCTTCGGCAGCCCGGTGGCGCGTGCCACCGCATCGACCGCGTCCTTCATGCGCATCCGCGCCAGCGCCGCGCGGAGCAGCGCGGGCATTTCCGCCCGGTCGGGTGGCGCGGGCGGGGCGGGGCCGACCACCAGCGTGATCTCGCCGCGCGGCGGGTGCGCGCCATAGTGCCGGGCGAGGTCGGGCAGCGTGCCGCGCCTGACCTCCTCGAACCGCTTGGTCAGTTCGCGAACCACCGCGGCCGGCCGCTCACCCAGCAGCTCGGCCAGCAGCGCGAGCGTGGCTGCCAGCCGGTGCGGCGCCTCGTAGAGAATCAGCGTCGCGGCAAGCCCGGCGCGCTCCGCCGCCAGCACCGGCTCCAGCGCCCTGCGTGACGCGGCCTGCTTCGCCGGCAGGAACCCCAGGAACAGGTGCGGCGTCGCCGGCAGGCCGGAGATCGCCAGCGCCGCGACCGAGGCAGCGGGGCCCGGCACGATCGACACCGCGAGGCCGGCCGCGATCGCCTCGGCCACCAGCGCCTGGCCGGGGTCGGACAGCAGCGGCGTGCCGGCATCCGAGACCAGGGCGAGAAGGGCGCCGGCCCGGATCGCGTCGATGTGGCGGGCGCGCTCGCCTTCGTGCGCGTGATCGGTGAAGGCGACCAGTTTTGCCGCGATCCCGTGCCGGTCGAGCAGTTTTCGCGCAACGCGCGTATCCTCGCACAGCACATAGCGGGCAGCGGCCAGCGCCGCCGCCGCGCGGGGCGACAGGTCGGACAGATTGCCGATCGGGGTGGCGACGATGACCAGCCCCGGCATTCGTGGCATTGCTGGACCGGGCGCGGCATCCTCGTCAGCATCGCGCGTTTCGGGAGGCTCGATTGGCAAAGGCACGCGTGCTCGCTGTGGTTCTGATGGTCGTGGGGCTGCTGCAAGCCTGCGCACCGGCCGGGCCTCGGGTCCAGCCCGGGCTGCACGCACCCTTGGCGCCGCCGGTGGCAGCGACCCAGCAGCGGCTGCGGATCGGACTGATGCTGCCGCTTTCCGGTCGCCAGGCGCCGATCGGCAAGGCGCTGGCCGAGGCCGCCCAGGCTGCCTTCATCGAGACCGCCGGCGAGCGGCTGGAGCTGGTCCAGCAGGACAGCGCCGGCACACCCGAGGGGGCAGCCCGCGCCGCCGCCGAGCTCGCCGCCCAGAACGTCGCGATCGTGGTCGGGCCGCTGCTGGCGGCCGAGGTACGGGCGGCCGCCCCGGCGCTGCGGGTCGCCGGCATCCCGATGGTCTCGCTCTCCTCCGACCGCGGGGCGGCGGAGCCGGGCGTGTTCGTCACCGGCCTCCTGCCCGAGGACCAGGTGCGTGCCGGGCTGTCGTTCCTTCGCAACGCGGGCGCCGAGCGCGTCGGCGTGATCGGCGCCGATGATGCAAGCGGCCGCGCCTTCGCCGACGCAGCCCGCCTGGTCGGCGGCGAACTCTCGATGGAGGTGACGCGGGTCGGGCTTTATCCGCCCGCGGCCGGCCCGGAAGCGGCGCTCGCCCAGGTGCTGCGCCCCGATGCCGCCCAGCGGGGCCGCCCGGCGCCGCCCCCCGGCCCGGCGTTCGACACGCTGCTGCTGAGCGATGCCGGCCAGCGCCTGCGGACCATTGCCGAGGCGTTCGCGCCGGCCGGCATCGAGCCGGGCACGCTGCGCCTGCTCGGGCCATCGCTGTGGGCGGCCGAACCGCTGCTGCTCAGCGAACCGGCGCTGGCCGGCGCGCTGTTCCCCGCCCCGGACGAGCAGGCGTGGGATTCGCTCGCAACCCGGCTGGCGCTTGCCTTCGGGGCGCGCCCGCCGCGGCTGTCGCTGATCGCCTATGATGCCATGGCGCTGGCCGTGCAGGCGGCAGGGCGCACCCAGGCGCGCCCGGTGGCGACCGGGATCCTGGTCGCGCCGGAAGGGTTCGTCGGCGCCGCCGGTCGCCTCAGGCTGCTGCCCGACGGGCGCAGCCAGCGCGAGATGCGGCTCTACCAGGCGGCGCCAGGGGGCTTGCGCAATCTCGGCCCGGCGCCGTTCGACCAGCCGATCGCCGGCCTCGTGCCGGCGGCCAGGCGCGGTTGAGGCCTGGCCTTCAGGCGGGGCTCGCGGCAGCGGCGGCGTCGGCACCCGCGGCCGCCGGCCTTGCCTGGAACAGTCTCGCTGCCGTGCCGCTTCCCGGCATCGCGATCCTGGGGCTGGTGCTGGCGGGCAGTGCCGCCGTGGCGCTGCTGTGGGTGCGTGAGATGCGCCGCCTTGCCGCCGGGGAGACGGTCTGGGTGCCGGCGCACGCCGATCTTGCTGCCCGCCTCGACCGGGCCGGGACCGAGGCCGCCGCCTCGGCCCGGCTGGCCGAAGACCGGGCCGCGGCGACCTTCACCCTGTTCGATGCCCTGCCCGAACCGGTGCTGCTGCTGGATGCGGCCGGCGGCCTCGTGCGCGCGAACCGGGCGGCAGAGGCGGCGTTCGGCGCCGCCGGCGAGGTGCCGGCACTGCTGCGCCACCCTGCCCTGCTGGAAAGCCTGCGCCGGGCCGAGGCCCTGCGGGCACCGCAACAGGTCGCGATCGCGCTTTCGGTCCCGATCGAGCGCCTGCTTGCGGTCTGGATCGCGCCGATCGGGGCCGCCGGCGGCATCCTCGGCGCGGCCAGCAGCATCCTGGTGCTGCACGACCGCACGCGCGAAGCCGGGGTCGAGCGCATGCGCGCCGACTTCATCGCCAACGCGAGCCACGAGCTGCGCACGCCGCTCACCTCGCTGATCGGCTTCATCGAGACGCTGCGCGGCCCGGCCGAGGGCGACGCCGAGGCAGGGCGGCGATTTCTCGCGGTGATGCACGACCAGGCGGGGCGGATGCGGCGGCTGCTCGACGACCTTCTGAGCCTGTCGGCGATCGAGCTGGTCGAGCACGCGCCGCCGACCGGCAGCGTCGATGCCGGGCAGCTGGTGCGGCGCGTCGCCGAGGAGATGGGACCCAACCTTGCTGCCCGGCGCCAGACACTCGCGCTCGACATCGGCATTGGCCTGCCTTCCATTCCCGGCGACCATGACCAGCTGGCGCAGGTGGTGGTGAACCTGATGGACAACGCCGTGAAATACGGGCGCGAGGGCGGGACGGTGCGGGCCAGCGTGCGCCGCGTCGCCCCGGCGAGCGGGCTGGACAGGGGGGCACGGCGAGCCGGCATCGCGATCGTGGTCGAGGATGACGGCGCCGGCATCGGCCCGGAACACATGCCGCGCCTGACCGAGCGATTCTACCGCGTCGATGCGGGCCGCTCGCGCGCGATCGGCGGCACCGGGCTCGGGCTTGCGATCGTCAAGCACATCGTCAACCGCCATCGCGGCCGGCTGGAGATCGACAGCACACCGGGCAAGGGGTCGTGCTTCACGGTGTGGCTGCCGCAAGCGTAACCGTCAGTTGATTGCCTCGCCCCGGTAGCTGCCCCAGAACGCGCTGCGCGGCAGGAAGCCGCGATGGGTGCCGGCAGGTGTCGCCACCTGCACCTCGCACCAAGCGCTGCCGGCGGCGCATTCGCGGATGCGCCCGATCACGCCCACGGAAAGCCGCGCCACCGGGTCGGATTCGGCATTGGCGCGCCGGCGCAGCGTCGCGGCTTCGCCGATCACGACGAAACTCCGCCGCCCGGTCAGCAGGCTGGTCTGCACCCAGCCCTCGGTGCCCTGCCAGTCGCGCACACGCCGCCAGACATCGTGTTCGCGGATGATCTCAAGCGGCATGTCGCGCCGCTTCAGCACCCATTCGACCGGATAGCGGCTGCCCGGGCCGGTGCGGATGTTGACGTCATCGCTGCGGGTGGCGGCGAAGCGCGGCAGCGCAAACCCGGTGACCGGGCCGCGCGGCCCATCCTCGGGCCGCTCGGGAGGGTGCTCGGGCCGGGCGGTCGGCACCGGCACCGGCAGCACCGGCGGCCGCGCCGCGCTGCCGGCGGCCGGCGCGGGCGCCGGTGGCGGCACCGGCGGGACCGGCAGCGGCAGCGCAGGCCGGGCCGGCGGCGGTGCCGGGCGGGCCGGCGGCGCCACCGGGCGGGTTTGCGTCACCGCCACGCCGGGTGCGAGCAGCAGAGGCGCAAGCAGCAGGGCGGCGAAAGCGGCGCGCATCGATCCTTCCTCGCCGCAAGCGGCGGGTCGGGTCAAGCGGGACAGAGGTCGGGCGCGGCGGTCAGACGAAGACGATGCTGCCGTCGCCCACCGCCTCGTAGAACGTGACCAGGCCGGCGATCTCGCCGGGCAGCGCCGGATCAAGGTCATCCTCGCCCAGGCCCTGCGCCTTCAGCCCCGCGTCGCACACGATCAGCCGGAGCTTCATCTCGAGCGCTGCGGCCAGCAGCTCGGCGAACCCCGCCACCCCGGACAGCGACAGCCTTGCATCCGCCACCGCACCGCCAAGCGTCCGCCAACCGTCGCGGGTGAAGGCGCCGATCCCTGCCATGGTCGCGAACAGCACCACCTCGCGCCCCATCGCCAGCGCCGCGTTGGCCATCATCAGCGCATAATGGGCGCGCGAGTAATCCCCGGAATGCAGGACAATGCCGAGCGGCAGCGGCGGCATCGCGGGCGGGTCGGGCGGCTCGAACACGGCGATCGCTCAGCCCGCCAGGCGCCGGCGCGCCGTCATGCCGGCGTGCGCGCCAACGCCGCGCCGCCATGCGCCGACAGGTCGCGGATGGTCCCGTGCTCGCCGCACAGCAGGCAGTGAGGGTCGCGCGCGAGCCGCACGGTGCGGAACCGCGCGCCGAGCGCATCCCAGATCAGCAGGCGCTGATCCAGCAGCTCGCCGATGCCGAGGATCAGTTTCAGCACCTCGGTCGCCTGCAGCGTGCCGGCAACCCCTGTGACGGCGCCCAGCACGCCGGCTTCCGCGCAGCTCGGCACGAGCCCCGGCGGCGGCGGTTCGGGATAGAGGCACCGGTAGCACGGGTGCGGCGGCCCGAGATGCGAGCGGAACACCGAAAGCTGCGCCTCGAACCGCAGCACCGCTGCGCTGACCAGCGGCCTGGCGTGCAGATGGCAGGCATCGGCGAGCAGGAAGCGGGTGGCGAAATTGTCGGTGCCGTCACAGACGATGTCATAGCCGGAAATCAGCCCGCCCACGTTGCCGGCATCGAGCCGCAGCCGATGCGCCACCAGCTGCACGCCCGGGTTGATCGCGCCCGCCGCCTCGGCCGCGCTCGCGACCTTGGGCTGGCCGATCCGCTGGGTGGTGTGCGCGACCTGGCGCTGCAGGTTGGAGAGCTCGACCACGTCGTCATCGACGAGGCCGATCCTGCCGACGCCTGCGGCAGCGAGGTAGAGCGCAAGCGGCGAGCCGAGGCCGCCGGCGCCGACCACCAGCACCCGCGCCGCCGCGAGCTTCGCCTGGCCCGTGCCGCCCACCTCGTCGAGCAGGATGTGGCGCGAATACCGCTCGATCTCGGAATCGGTGAGCTGCATTTCCTGCATGTGGGGCTAGGCGGACGGCGTGCCAACGCCAGCGCTGCCGACATCGGTGCTGCCGACATCGGTGCTGCCGACACCGGTGCTGCCGAAGCCGCCGCTGCCGCGCGAGGTCTCCTCCAGGGTAGCGACCTCGCGCCATGTCGCGCGCGCGTGGCGTGCAACCACCAGCTGGGCGATCCGCATGCCGCGCTCGATCGTGAACGGCGTGTCGGAAAGGTTGACGACCGGCACCACCACCTCGCCGCGATAGTCGGCGTCGATCGTGCCGACACCATTGGCGAGCGCGATGCCGTGACGCAGGCTGAGACCGGAGCGCGCGCGCAGCTGCGCCTCGAACCCGTCGGGCAGCGCGATCGCGATGCCGGTGGGGATGCCGGCCCGGCCGAGCGGTGCCAGCACGAGCGGCGCCTCGATCGCAGCCAGCAGGTCCAGGCCGGCGCTCTGTTCGGTGGCGTAGCGGGGCAGAGGCAGGCCAGCCCCGTGCGGCAGACGGCTGATCGCCACGCTGACAGGCTCGCCGTTCATGCGATATGCACGGCGATGCGGCGTGCCAGCCGGCGCGCGACCTCGTCCTTGGCAAGGCGCGGCCAGGTTTCGACGCCGCCTTCGGTGACGATGTGCACCAGGTTCTCGGCCCCCCCCATGACATCGCCCGAGACGTCGTTGGCGATGATCCAGTCAGCCCCCTTGCGCACCCGTTTCTCCTCGGCATGGCGCACCACGTCGTGGGTTTCCGCAGCGAAGCCGATGACAAGGCGCGGGCGGTCGCGGTGGCGGCCGATGCTGGCCAGGATGTCGGGGTTCTCGGCCAGCGCGAGCGCTGCCTGCATGTCGGCCTTCTTCTGCTTCCGGGCCGCCGCCTCGGCCGGGCGCCAGTCGGCGACGGCGGCGGCGAAGAGGCCGATGTCGGCGGGCAGCGCTGCCTCGCACGCGGCCAGCATCTGGCGCGCCGTCTCGATCCGCACGACCTCGACGCCCGGCGGTTCGGCCAGGAAGACCGGCCCGCTGACGCAGGTCACGCGCGCGCCCAGGGCAGCGAGCGCGGCGGCGATCGCGAACCCCTGCCGGCCCGAGGAGCGGTTGGAGATGAAACGCACCGGGTCGATCGGCTCGATGGTCGGGCCGCTGGTGACCAGCGCGTGCCGGCCGTGAAGGGGGCCGGCGGCGAAATGCGCCGTGACCGCGGCCACGATCTCCGCCGGTTCGACCAGCCGGCCGGCGCCGGATTCGGCTTCGGCCATCGCGCCTTCGGCCGGGCCGACGAAGATGGCGCCGCGCGAACGGAGGCTTGCGAGGTTGGCCATCGTCGCCGGATGCGCCCACATCGTGGGGTTCATCGCCGGCGCCCAGAGCACCGGCAGCGTGGTCGCGAGCAGCACGGTGCTGGCAAGGTCGTCGGCGAGCCCGTGCGCTGCCTTGGCCATCAGGTCGGCCGAGGCCGGCGCCACCAGCACCAGGTCGTGCGCGCGGGCGAGCTCGATATGCAGGCTGTGGCTGTCCGCCTCGCCCCACAGGTCGCGCGCGACCGGCCGGCCGGTGATCGCGGCCAGCGCGTGCTGCGTGACGAACTTCTCGCCGCCCGCGGTCAGAAGGCCGGTCACGTCGGCGCCGTCCTTGCCGAGCAGGCGCGCGAGCTCCAGCGCCTTGTACGCGGCGATGCTGCCCGAGACGACCAGCAGGATGCGCCTGCCCGCGAGGTTCACGCGCACTTCCAGCCGGAATGGATGGCGACGATGCCGCCCGAGAGGTTGCGCACCAGGACCCGGGCAAAACCGGCACGCGCCAGCATCGCCGCCAGCGCGCCCTGCGGCGGGAAGGTGCGGATGCTTTCCGCGAGATACTGGTAGCTGTCGCGGTCGCCGGCGACGCGGGCGCCGAGCCAGGGCAGCACGCGGAACGAGTAGGCATCGTAGAGCGGCTCCAGCGCTGCCACCGCCGGACGCGAGAATTCCAGGCAGAAGAACCGCCCGCCCAGGCGCAGCACCCGGAACGCCTCGGCCAGTACCCGATCCTTGTCGGTGCAGTTGCGCAACCCGAAGGCGATGCTGACCGCATCGAACCCGCTGGCACGGAAGGGCAGCTGCTCGGCGTCGGCGACCGCGAGCGGCAGCACCAGGCCGCGCTCCAGCAGCCGGTCGCGTCCGACCCGAAGCATCGCCTCGTTGATGTCGCTGAGGCAGACATCCGCCCCGCGCG
>JADYYZ010000365.1 GCA_020853405.1 Acetobacteraceae bacterium | reverse complement strand
TTCCGCGTGCGCACCGACAACGGCCAGCGCCTGGTGATCCAGCTGCAGGCGGTGAAGGCCTTCATGCCCTGGCCGGCGCAGGCGGAGATGATCGCCCAGCAATGGCGGCGGATCGGCATCTACGCCGATGCCCGCGAGTTCGAGCGCAGCCTTGCGATGACCCGCAGCCGCAGCAACGAACACCACATCTTCCTGTGGACCAACGGCGGCACCGAACTGCTGTACCTGTTCCCGCGCCACGCCATTCCCGTCGACCCGACCGAGGCCTTCATGGGTCCCGAATTCGCGGTCTGGTACGCAAGCAACGGCGCGCAGGGCCGCAAGCCCGATGACCCGAACCTGCTGCGGATCTTCGACCTCTATCGTGGCGCCGGCGGCCAGCGCGAGCAGGAACGCTTCAAGACCGCCCAGGAAATCTGGAAGATCCTGGTCGACCAGCAGTACGGCATCGGCACGGTGGGCCAGAGCCCGGCGCTGATGGGCGTGCGCCTGGTGTCGAACCGATTGGAGAACACGCCGTCCCGCGCGTGCATCGCCCAGCACTGCCGCACCCCGGGCGGATCGACGCCGGCGACCTGGTTCTACAAGAGCTGAGTCCCTGACGGGTCGCGACCGCCACGCCCGATCGGCGCCCCCCTCTCCCGCGAAAGCGGGAGAGGGGCCGGGCGAGCCACGGCGACCTCGCATGCCCCGATGATCACCTTCATCGTCCAGCGCCTGGGCTTCGCCGCACTGACCCTGCTTGCGAGCTCGATCCTGGCGTTCATCATCATCCAGCTGCCGCCGGGCGACTTCGTGGATACCTACATCGCCAACCTCTCGGCGACCGGCAGCGCCGTGAGCCTGCAGGAGGCCGAGGCACTGCGCCAGCTCTACGGCCTCGATCAGCCGATCTGGGTGCAGTACTTCAAGTGGATCAGCCGGGTCGTCGTCGGTGACTTCGGCGAGAGCATGGAGTGGCGCCGCCCGGTCTCCGAAGTGATCGGAGACAGGTTGTGGATGACCGTGCTGATCAGTTTCTTCGCGCTGATCGTCACCTGGGGGCTGGCGCTGCCGATCGGCATCCTTTCCGCCGTCCGGCAATACTCCGTCGCCGACTACCTGTTCACGCTGATCAGCTTCATCGGGCTTGCGGTGCCCAACTTCCTGCTGGCCCTGGTGATCATGTACCTGTCGTTCCGCTGGTTCGGCTCCAACGTCGGCGGGCTGTTCTCGCCGGAGTTCGAGCTCGCTCCCTGGTCGTGGGCCAAGGTCTGGGATCTGGTCAAGCACCTGCCGCTGCCTGGGTTCATCCTGGCTCTGGCCGGCACTGCCCAGCTCGTGCGCATCATGCGTGCCAACCTGCTGGACGAGCTGCGCAAGCCCTATGTGGTCACCGCCCGCGCCAAGGGCCTGCCGGAGCGGCGGGTGATCCTGAAATACCCGGTGCGGGCGGCGCTCAATCCGTTCGCCTCGACCATCGCCTACCTGTTTCCCTACCTGGTCTCGGGCAGCGTCATCATCTCGATCGTGCTGTCGCTGCCGACGGTGGGGCCGCTGCTGGTCAAGGCGCTTATCGCGCAGGACATGTTCCTGGCCGGCACGATCATCCTGCTGCTCGGCGCGCTCACCGTCGTCGGCACCTTCATCTCCGACCTGGTGCTGATGTGGATCGATCCCCGCATCCGCCACCAGCTGGACTGAGCGCGCCATGAGCGACGCCACGACGCAAGCCGCCTCCGCCGGGGCGGCCATGACCGAGGAGGCGATCGGCTCGGCGAGCCAGGCACGGCTGATCTGGTGGCGGTTCCGCAAGCACCGGCTGGCGGTGGTGAGCCTCGCGATCGTGGCGCTGTTCTACCTGGTGGCCGCCCTTGCCGATTTCATGGCGACCACCGACCCGCACGCGAGCGATGCCAGGCGGAGCTACGTCTCGCCGTCTTCGATCCACTGGTTCGATACCGACGGCAGTTTCCGGCCGCACATCTACGGCCTGCGCCAGCAGCGCGACATGCAGACCTTCCGGCTGGTGTACCGCCCGGACCCGGAGCGCAAACTGCCGCTGGTGCTGTTCGCCAAGGGCTTCGAGCACCGGGTGTTCGGCCTGTTCACGACGAACCGCCACCTGGTCGGCGTCGAGGGGGCGCGCGGGTCGGAAGGGCTTTTCCTGCTCGGCACCGACGTGCAGGGGCGCGATCTGTGGTCGCGGCTGATGGTGGCAACCCGGGTCTCGCTGACAATCGGCCTGATCGGGGTCAGCATCAGCCTGTTCCTCGGCGTGCTGCTGGGCGGCATCTCGGCGATCTATGGCGGCATCGTCGACCTGCTGATCCAGCGGCTGATCGAGGTCATACGAAGTCTGCCCACCATCCCGCTCTGGATGGGCCTTGCCGCGGCACTTCCCACCACCTGGAGCGTCACCGAAATCTATTTCGCGATCACCCTGCTGATCGCCTTCCTGGCCTGGACCGATCTTGCCCGCGTCGTGCGCGGAAAGTTCCTGTCGCTGAAGACCGAGGATTTCGTGCTGGCCGCGGAGCTGGCCGGTGCCGGGCAGCTCAGGATCATCTTCAAGCACATGCT
>JADYYZ010000364.1 GCA_020853405.1 Acetobacteraceae bacterium | reverse complement strand
GTGCTGATGCTCGGGACACGCGGCCACGCCACCTTCCGCCTGCGCAAAACACGAAGGAGATCGCCATGCGTCGCCCCCTCATCATCGCTGCTGTGCTCGCCGCTGCCATTGGCGGTGGCGCCTATGTGCTGGCCCAGGGCATGCCGCCCGGTCAGCGGATGCCGGGCGGCCAGATGCCGATGCAGCAGGGCCAGATGCCGATGCAGCAGGGCCAGATGCCGATGCAGCAGGGCCAGATGCCGATGATGCAGGGCATGCATCCGACCGGGCCTGGCGCGTCCGCGCCCGCGTCGCAGGCATTCGCGACCGCCATGAACAAGATGCACCGCGACATGGCGATCGAATACAGCGGCAACGCCGATCGCGACTTTGCCGCCGGCATGATCCCGCACCACCAGGGCGCGATCGACATGGCGCGGATCGCCCTGCAATACGGCCAGGATGCCGAGGTCCGCAAACTGGCCGAGCAGATCATTGCCGCACAGGAAAAGGAAATCGCGCAGCTGCGCGCGATCCTTGCCCGCCTGCCGGCGCAATGACCGGCCCCTATGGCCGGAACACCGCAGGCGATCCGGCCGCCGGCGCAACGCAACGACAGGGAGCTCGGAGCGTCCTGTTTACAGCAGCGGCCGCGCGCCGCGATTGCGGACCGCAATGAGGAGGATGACACGGTAATGGTTGATTCAGTCGCACCAACGCCGCTTGCCGACACCTGGTGGCGCGCAATGACCCTGGTTCCGGTGTTTGGCCAGGGCCTGGCCGAGCGGGCTGAGCCCGGCGCTCGGCATCCGCTGGCAGCAGTATCCGTAAGCCGCTGGACCGAGGAGCTTGCAGCGGTTCAGGAATCCCAGGTCGCCTACGTTCGCGAGGGAACCGAGCGCACCTCCGATGCCATGGCGCACCTTCTCGCCGCCCGCGAGCCGGCGGAAGCGATGGTTGCCGGGGTCGGCCTGGGCCTCGCGCTCACTACATTGAGTGCTGCCCCGCTGCGGGCCTGGCTGGATGCACTGCCGAAACTGCAGGCCTGCTGCGCGGGCGAGGACGAGGCCGGGGCATCGCCCCCTGCGCCGGGGGGCGACGCAGGACCCGCTCCCGCTGGCAGGACCACCTCCGCCAGGCCGACCCCGAAGGGCGGCCCGCAATGAGCGGCGCTCCTGCCGCGCCTGCCCCCGGCGCTGTCGGTGAACAGGTCAGCCTGCTCGGCCGGCGCGGTCTTGTTGTCGGCATCGCCAATCAGGAAAGCCTGGCGTGGCTGGCAGCCCGGCACTTCCGCAATGCCGGCGGCGAGCTTGCCGTGACCTACCTGAACGACAAGGCGCGGCCACATGTCGAGCCGCTGGCTCAGGAGGTCGATGCCTCGATCCTGCTGCCCTGCGACGTGCGCGTGCCGGGCCAGTTGGAAGCGGTTTTCGATGCCATCGCATCACGCTGGGGCGCGCTCGACTTCGTCTTTCACGCGATCGCCTGGGCGAGAAGGGAGGATCTGCACGGAAGGCTCGCCGACTGCTCGGCCGACGGCTTCGCCGAGTCGATGCTGGTCACGACGCATTCGTTCATCCGGATGGCGCGCCTCGCCGAGCCGTTGATGCGGGGGCATGGCGGCAGCCTGACCACGCTGAGCTTCTATGGCGCCGAGAAGGTGGTGGACCACTACAATGTCATGGGGCCTGTGAAGGCGGCACTGGAAGCCTCGGTGCGCTACCTGGCACACGAACTCGGGCCGGCAGGCATCAGGGTGAACGCGATATCGGCGGGCCCGGTTCGCACGCGGGCGGCGTCAGGGATCGACCATTTCGGCGAGCTCGTGGCCGAAAGCGCCCGGGCTTCGGCGCTGCGGCGGCCAGTCACGCAATGCGAGGTCGGCCGCGTGGCGCTGATGCTGGCCAGCGACTACGCCGCCGGCATTTCGGGCGAGATCGTCCACGTCGATGCGGGCTTCCACATCAGCGGCATGGTGTTCCACTGATGCACCCGGGGGCAGTCCTGCGCGGCAGCAGCAACCGCGCCGCCGAGCCGATCTAGGATGAGGAGCGAAATTATGGAAAGCCACCCTGGCCACGCGGGGCACGGCGGCACGCAGGGCAGCTTCTGGCGGTCCCGTACTGGCGTCGTCTTCATCGCGTTCACAGTGGTTGTAGCGGCATACCTGCTGCTGGAGCACCGGGTGCACGTGATCCAGTGGCTGCCCTTCGGCCTGCTGCTCCTGTGCCCGCTGATGCATCTGTTCATGCATGGCGGGCATGGCGGGCACGGTGGACATGCTGCGCCGCGGGGTAACGACCGCAGCGCATCCGCGCCGTGACCGCGATGTCGGGCTATGGGCTATGGGGATTCGCGGCAGTGAACGCCGCCCTGTTCCTGGCCTTCGCCTTCAGTTTTGCAAGGCCGCTGACCGGTCGCGATTGGCGCAGTTTCGGCGCCTTCTCGGCCTTCGTCGTTGCGCTGTTCGCCGAGATGTACGGCTTTCCGCTGACGATCTACCTGCTGTCCGGCTGGCTCCAGACGCGCTGGCCAGGTGTGGACTGGTTCAGCCACGACGGCGGACACCTGTCGGAGATGATGCTGGGGCTGGGCATCAACCCGCACTTCGGTCCTTTCCACATTGCCAGCACGGTGCTGATCATCGGCGGGTTCTGGCTGGTCGCGACCGCCTGGCCGGTACTGCTCAGGGCAGTGCAGCTGGGCACGCTCGCCACAACCGGCCCCTATGCCCGGATCAGGCATCCGCAATATGCAGGCTTCATCCTGATCATGACCGGCTTCCTGCTGCAGTGGCCGACACTGGTCACCCTGCTGATGTATCCGGTTCTCGTTGCCATGTATGTGGGCCTGGCTTGGCGCGAGGAGCGCGAGGCTGCCGCGCACTTCGGCGCCGACTACGTCGCCTACAGGGCGCGGGTTCCCGCCTGGTTGCCAAGGGTCGGCGGTTCCGCCGAAGGCCCGGCGACGTCGCACCGGCCCTGATGCAGCCTGACCGGAATTCGGGGTTGCTGTCATGAACGACCATGCCGCCCATGCGCACCATCACCAGCAGCATGCATCCACCCCGGCGGTGCCGGCCGCATCCCCGCATGCGGGTCATGGCGAGGCCGGCCACGACCACGGCGCGATGGTGGCGGACTTCCGTCGCCGCTTCTGGATCTGCCTGCCCCTGACGATCGGCGTCGTGCTGCTGTCCCAGCATATCCAGATGCTGGTCGGCCTGCCCGGGATCATCAGTTTCCCCGGCGCCCGGACGGTCGAGACGCTGCTCGCCAGCGCGGTCTTCCTCTATGGCGGCTGGCCGTTCCTGTCCGGGCTGGCCGGCGAGCTGCGGCGCGGCAAGCCCGGCATGATGACGCTGGTCAGCCTCGCGATCGTCTCCGCCTACATCTACTCGCTGGCCGTGGTTCTGGGCCTGGCGGGAGAGGTCTTCTTCTGGGAAACCGCGACCCTCATCCTGGTGATGCTGCTCGGGCACTGGCTGGAGGCGAAGTCGGTGCTCGGTGCCTCCGGTGCGCTGCAGGCGCTGGTGCGCCTGATGCCCGCGACGGCCACCCGGCTGGGCGAGAACGGCGCACAGGAGGAGGTGCCGATCGGCGCGCTGAAGTCCGGCGACCTCGTGCTGGTCCGTCCGGGCGCGAAAGTGCCCACCGACGGAACGGTCACCGAGGGCCGCTCCTCGGTCGATGAAAGCATGCTCACCGGCGAATCGCGGCCGGTGGAGAAGGCAGCCGGCGGCCGGGTGGTCGGCGGCTCGGTGAACGGCGAGGGAGCGCTCACCGTACGGATCGACCGTACCGGCGGCGAAACCTACCTCGCGCAGGTGATCCGGCTGGTCGAGCAGGCGCAGGCCACGCGCTCGCGCACGCAGGACCTCGCCAACCGCGCAGCGGCGATCCTGACCTGGGTCGCGATCGGGGTGGGCGGCGGCACGTTCGCGATCTGGCTGCTGCTGGATGCACCGCTCGCCTTCGCGCTGGAGCGGATGGTGACGGTGATGGTCATCTCCTGCCCGCACGCGCTTGGCCTTGCGGTGCCGCTGGTGGTTGCGGTCAGCACCGAACTCACCGCCCGCAACGGCCTGCTGATCCGCGACCGCGCCGCCTTCGAGCGCGCCCGCGGGTTGCAGGCCGTGGTGTTCGACAAGACCGGCACGCTGACCGAGGGCCGCTTCGGGGTGGTTTCCGTGGTGCCGCTCGGCGCCGGGCATGACGAGGCGTCGGTGCTGCGCCTCGCCGCGGGGCTCGAAGCCGCGTCCGAGCACCCGATCGCCAAGGGCATCCTGCGCAGTGCCGAGGAGCGTGGCATCGTGCCGCCCCCTGCGACGGATTTCCGCAACCTTTCGGGCGAAGGGGCGCGCGCGACCATCGAGGGCGACGAGATCGAGGTGGTCAGTCCTGGAACGCTGCGCCGCCGCGGCATCGCGGTGATGGACGATCGCGTGGCCGAGGAGCAGGCGGCCGGACGGACCGTGGTGTTCGTGCTGGCCAACGGTGTGCCGGCCGGCGCGATCGCGCTCGCCGACGTGGTGCGGCCGGAGAGTCGCGATGCGGTGCGCCAGCTCCACGCCTTGGGCCTGCGGTGCATGATGCTGACCGGCGATACGCGGCCGGTCGCGGAACAGGTCGGCACGGAACTCGGCCTCGACGATGTGCGGGCCGAGGTGCTGCCGCACCAGAAGTCCGAGGTGGTGCAGTCCATCCAGGCGAAGGGCCTGGCCGTCGCCATGGTCGGCGATGGCGTGAACGACGCACCGGCGCTCGCGCAGTCCGACTTGGGGATCGCGATCGGCGCCGGCACCGACGTTGCCGCCGAGGCCGCTGACGTCGTGCTGGTGCGCAACGACCCGCGCGACGTGGTTGCCATCCTGGCCCTGGCGCGCGCGACCTATGCGCGCATGGCGCAGAACCTGGCCTGGGCGACCGGGTACAACGTGGTGGCGATTCCCCTGGCCGCCGGCATCGGCGTGCCGTGGGGCATTCTGCTGACGCCGGCACTCGGCGCGGCGCTGATGTCGTTTTCGACCATTGTCGTCGCCATCAATGCAAGGCTGCTCGGGCGGCAGGGGGAGCGCCGACTGGCCGCGCTGCGCGAGGACATCACGCGACGCAGCAGGATCGGCGTAGCATGAGACGCCGTTGCCGCCCTTCGCGCTGCCGGCAACCTGGCACGCCATCAGCCGTGCCGGCGGCCCGCCATGAGCCCTGCTCGATCATCTCGGCAACCACGCTGTCGCCGGGGCCGTCCATCGCGTGTCTCGTACCACCGGCGCCGTGCGCGCCGTATCGGGGTGAACCCACACAGCCAAGAGGAAGGAGTAAACCAATGTCCACTCGCGTGACCCAAGGTGCCGTTGCGTTGGCGGCGTTGATGCTTGCCATGCCGGCAGCGGCACAGCAGGCACAGGCGTCGGACCCCCATCATCCTGCCGGCGTTGCGCCGGCTGCCGGATCATCGGCGGCGCAGGCCGCACCGGCCGCGCCGGCACCAACCACGCCTGCACCGGCAACGCCCGGCGGCATGGGGATGATGGGAATGATGGGTGGTCAGGGCAGCATGGGCATGATGGGGATGATGGGCGGTGACGGCCGCCAGCCCGGCATGCCGATGATGCGCCACCACGGCCAGTACGCCACGCCGATGAACGTCATCATCAACGTCGGCCCCGATATCCGGCTTGACGTTGAAGGCCCGGGAGGGACGGGCGGCATGCGGCGACCCGGAATGATGGGCGGTGCGATGCCGGGGATGATGGGCGGACCAGGCATGGCAGGCGCCCCGCCGATGGCAGGGCCGCTGCATGAGATGCTCGCCGAACGCGTCGAGGGCGGCCTTGCCTTCCTCCGCGCGGAACTGGGCATCCGGCCAGACCAGGAGGCGGCCTGGAACGGCTTCGCCAGTCGGATCCGCGAGGCGGCAGCGCGCTATCGCGCGGCGCGAGACCAGATTCCTGCTGGTGGTGCGGGATTGGAGCCCCGACTCGCGGCACAAGACGCCAGGCTGTCTGCCGAGCTCGAGCGCGTTCGCGCGTGCCGGGAGGCGGCCGCGGTCCTGCTGCCTTCGCTCGACGAGGCGCAGCGGCGGACCGCCGACGCGCTCGCCTGGCTGGTGGTTCCGGGCAGTGGCCCCGGGATGATGACGGGGATGATGGCGGGTGGCATGGGCGGCCCCGCGCGGTAGTCGAACACCCGGAGGCCACGACGCTTTGGGTGGCTGAACCGGGCGGTCCCCTCACCATAACCACATGCCCGGCATAGCAGAGCCTCGAGGCCTGCCCGTTCGACTTCCGCGCCAGCCGCGCATCCGGGTCCGTAGTCGAGGCGTGTGTCTCGTTGCTGTGCTTCTCGCCGTGGCAGTCGCGCTCGCCGTTGCGGACAGGGCGGGGCGGCGGCGCCCGAGCCGTCTGTCGGGCGGAAACTCTTCATCGACGCCCAGGCCTCGATCAGCGTGCCATCCACCGAGAAGGGATCCGACGAGAGCAGCGGCTTCACCGCTGGGTCCGCCAGCACCGCGGCAGCCACGGCTTCGTTGTGCGGCATCTTGCGCGATCGCAGCCAGGATAAGCTCGTGCCTCGCCTTTGCGAGTGCCGCGGCAACGGCGTCGAATTGCTGTGCCAAGTCTTGCAAGCCGGCGCCCTGATCGACCATCCGGACAAGGCCGCGCAGGTGACCGTCAGCGCGCTGGAGCCGCGAGAGCAGCGAAGAGTCAACGACGCTCTCCGCAGTAGGTGGTCCGGATCGGCGCAGCATTCAGCAATCCGACAATGTCCCTCGCACGGCGGGAGGGGGGCTGATGCGGTGGCAAAGCATGCCGGTCGGGCGGCCGGACCAACGTGCCGTTGTGCTCAGCGCTTGCCGAGAACGTCAGCAATAGACGCGGGCACGGTGGAACCCGAGGTGGCTCTTGGCCCGAGCGCCGCCTGCGTGGCCAGGATCAGGATGGCAGGCCGCCGGTGAACCGCATGAAAGGCCGGTGCGGGCCGGCGCCGAACGCTATCACCTCGTAGGTCTCCGGGGCTCGGTCGGGCACTTCCATGCCCGGCGAGCCGATCGGCATTTCAGGTACCGCGAGCCCGCGCACGCCGGCGGGACGCTCGGTCAGCAGGCGGCGGATAGCAGGGGCGGGAACATGGCCTTCCAGAACGAACCCCTCGACCTGCCCGGCATGGCAGGACAGCAGATCGATCGGAGTGCCGAGGCTTTGGCGGATCGGCCCCACCGCCCGCACCACCTGATCGTCCACAGCGAAGCCTTCACTGCGCAGATGGGCAACCCAGGATGAGCAGCAGCCGCAATAGGGATCGCGCCACACCAAGACCTGCACGACGTGCTGTGCGGCGACTGGCACCCGTCCCACAAGGAGCCCAACGCATGCGAGCGCCGTACGGCGATGAATCATGGCGCACCTCCTGAAGCAGTTGGACTGCAATCGCTAACTCGGCAAGGAGTACCTGGCTCTAGAGTCACGGCGTGCATTGCTCCTGGCGCGCTTGTGGCAGGTCAGCAGGTGAGGATGCAGACGTTGACCATCGCGGCACCGTCTCAGCCCCCTGATGACGAGCGTTGCTCACAGTGAGGCAACGAGTGAACAGGTGCTACCGATCCATCTCAGGACAGCTATTGGTGGCCGAACACTTGGTAAGTGTGCGCCATCGAATGACGGCGCGCC
>JADYYZ010000363.1 GCA_020853405.1 Acetobacteraceae bacterium | reverse complement strand
GCATGCCAAGGGTTTCGTGCACGAATCCGCGCAGGCTGGCGAGCACCGCCGACAGCACCAGCAGTGCCGCCACCGCGCCGTCGACGATCAGCGAGTCGGTCGGCATCACGCTGGCCCCCCCATGCGTGGGCGTCTTAGGTGAGTTTCGGCCGATGCGCGAGTGGCCCTGCCTCGCGCTGGCCGGGCAGCAGGGCTGCGGGGGGAAGGGAGCCGGCGCCGCCGCATCCGGCGCGCCGCCCCACCCCGCCCGGCCGGGCCGGATTCGGGTGAGGCGCGAAACGCCGGGGCTGGACTTGCCGCGGATCGCTGCCGCATGCTTGCCGCCGCCAAGGCGCCAAACACCACCGGGCGGGAGGGGAGACGATGCTGGCACGGTTCGACCAGGTGAAGCCGCATCCCCTTGCCAAGGGCTGGCACACGCAGCGCGAGTCGCCGTGGCTGTTCATCGACGGCTGTTCCCAGATCTGGCCGGATGCGGATTTCGACCAGCTGCACCTGCACACGCCGACCGCGTATCTGGTCACCAGTTTCCGCCCCCAGGCCGGGTTCGAGTCCGCGGTCGATTCCGTCTGCGACTGGTGGCGGGTGGCACGCACCTATCCGACCGTGCGGCTCGCGCTGACGGCGCGCGACATCGAGGAAGCCAAGCAGAACCGGCAGGCCGCGATCATCATCGGCAGCCAGGGCGGCGACTTCATCGGCCAGTCGCTGCACCGGCTGGAGGTGATGCACCGGCTCGGCCTGCGCGTGATGATCCCCGCCTACAACGAGCGCAACACGCTGTGCGAGGGCGTGCTGGAGCCCGACAATGCCGGGCTTTCGAAACTCGGCAGGAAGTGGGTGGCGGAGTGCAACCGGCTGGGCATGCTGATCGACCTGACCCACACCGGCGAGCGCTCGACGTTCGAGATCATGGACCTGGCGCAGCAGCCGCTGGCGTTCACGCACTGCAACCCGAAGAAGATGGTGAACCACCCGCGCAACATCACCGACGAGCAGATGAAGCGCTGCGCGGCGCTCGGTGGCGTCGTCGGTGTCACCAACTGGGGGCCGCTGAACTTCGCGCCCGATGCCACCACCCGCCCGACGCTCGGCATGTTCCTGGATGCGGTGGCGTACGTCGCCGACCTGATCGGTGCCGATCGCGTCTCGATCGGCACCGACATGAGCCACGGCACCTACCCCGATGGCGACCTGGTGCGCGGCAAGCTCGGCTCGATCACCGGGGATCGCTACACGCAGCTGATCGATTCCTCGCCGCGCTCGCGCCTGCGCGCGGTCGAGGGGTTCGACGATCTGGGCCAGCTGCCCGACGTCGCCGAGGCGATGATGGGGCGCGGCTTCAGCAAGGCCGAGGTCGAGGGAATCCTGGGCGGCAACCTGTTGCGCCTGTTCCGCACCGTCTGGGGGGAGTGAGGGCCATGCGCATCGCCCGCCGCGCCGCACTGCTGGCCGCGCCCGCGCTGGTGCTTGCGCGCGCCGCGGCGGCGCAGGCCCCGCCGCGCGCCCGCACCCTGGTGATCGCGCAGACTTTCGACCCGCAGACGCTTTGGCCGAATGGCACCACCGCGTCGGACAACGTGAATGTCGGCGCCGCGATGGTGGAATCGTTGTTCTACGTCAACGCCGCGACCAACCGCATGGAGCCGTTGCTGGCCCTGGCGCTGGAGATGGAAAGCCCGACCAGCTGGCTGATCCGCGTTCGCCCGGATGTCCGCTTCACCAACGGCGAGGCGATGGATGCCGACGCGGTGGTGCACAGCCTGAAGGTTTTCGCCGATGGCCGCACGACCCCGGCCTATGCCAGCTACGCTGCCCCCGTTGCCGCTGCCGAAGCCGTCGATCCGCTGACCGTACGGCTGAGCACGAAGTATCCCAGCCCAACCGTGGGGCTGATGCTGAGCCAGGTCTATGTCACGCCGCCAAGGTACTGGAACGAGGTGGGGGTGAACGGGTTCGGCCAGCGCCCGGTGGGCACGGGACCCTTCAGGTTCACCGAATGGCTGCGTGACAACCGCGTGGTGATGGACCGCAACGACGCCTATTGGGGACCACGACCCGACGGCTTTGACCGCGTGATCTGGCGCCCGGTGCCCGACGAGAACGCACGCGCCGCCGGGCTGGAAACCGGCGAGTTCGACATTGCCGCCGCCCTGTCGGTGCCGTCGGCGCTGCGCATGGAAGGCACCCGCGGCATCCGCATGCTGGAAGCGCCGAGCTACCGCGTGTTCCATGTCACGCTGTCGTCGCTCGCGATCCATCCCTCGCCGCTGCAGGACCGGCGCGTACGCGTCGCGCTGAACTACGCGGTGGACAAGCAGGCGATCGCGAAGAACCTGTTCGCGGGCAAGGTGCGGCTGCTCTCCGGCCAGGTGCTGCGCCGCGAGCAGCAGGGGTTCGATCCGTCGCTGCAGGACTATCCCTTCGATCCCGCCCGCGCGCGCGCACTGCTGGCCGAGGCCGGACACCCCAACGGATTCGAGCTGGTGTTCAAGACCCCATCCGGCCGCTTCCCGCAGGACCGCGAGGTGGCCGAGGCAGTCGCCGGCATGCTGGGCCGCGTCGGCGTGCGCGCCCGGCTGCAGGCGCTGGAATCCGGCGAGTTCCTGCGCCAGCTGCGCAACCGCGAGCTCGGCCCGATGTTCCTGATCGGCCTCGCGCCGCCGGACGATCCCGATTTCCAGGTCGGCCAGTACCGGTCCGACTGGCGCTACAGCTACGTGCAGAACCCGGATTTCGACCGGCTGATCGATGCCGGCAGGCGCGAGATGGACCCTGATGCGCGGGCTGCGGTCTACCGGGAGCTGATGCGCACCATGCACACCGAGGCGCCGGTGATCTGGCTGTTCCAGGGCGTCGACCTGCACGGCACGTCGGCGCGGGTATCGGGCCTCGCGCCGCGCGGCGACGGCCGGCTGGCACTCTATGGGGTGAAGCTCGCGGCGCGGTCGGGCTGAGGGCAGCCGGCGGCGCCGGCCTTCGCCTGATGCTTCCCTACGTGCTTCGCCGCCTGCTCGGCGCCATTCCGGTGCTGTTCGGGGTGGCGGTCGTCACCTTCTTCCTGGTGCGGCTTTCCGGTGATCCGGCCGACCTGATCCTGCCACCCTCGACGCCGGAGGAGGCGCGCGCCGCGTTCCGCGCCCAGCACGGGCTGGATCGCCCGCTGCTCGAGCAGCTGCTGCTCTGGCTTTCCCACCTGGCGCGTGGCGAGTTCGGCGAGTCCATCCGCTTCGGCCAGCCTGCCGGCGAACTGGTGATGGAACGCGCCGGCGCCACCGCCGAGCTCGCGCTGGCAACGCTGGTGCTGGCGCTTGCGATCGGCATCCCGGCCGGCGTGTTCTCCGCCCGGGCACGCGGCAGCACCGGCGATGGCGTGATCCGGTTCCTGACCCTGCTCGGCCAGGCGGTGCCCTCGTTCTATCTCGGCGTGCTGGGGATCGCGGTGTTCGCGGTCTGGCTCCGCCTGGTGCCGAGCGGCGGGCGGGGCGAGTTCGTGCAGCTGGTGCTGCCGGCGACCACGCTGGCGGTGCATTTCTTCGCGCTGATCGCGCGCGTGACGCGTGGCTGCATGCTCGACGTGCTGGGCCAGGACTATATCCGCACGGCGCGCGCGAAAGGCATGCCGGAGCGGCTGGTGGTGTGGGACCACGGCCTGCGCAATGCGATGCTGCCGGTGGTCACGGTGGTCGGGCTGCAGACCGGGTTCCTGCTGGGCGGCGTGGTGGTGACCGAAACCGTGTTCAGCTGGCCCGGCGTGGGCCGCCTTGCGATCCAGGCGATCTATGCGCGCGACTTCCCCGTGGTGCAGGCGGTGGTGGTGGTGTTCGCGCTGATCTTCGTGCTGGTGAACCTGATCGTCGATCTGCTGTATGCCGTTCTTGACCCGCGCATCCGGCTTCGCTGAGGCCCGGCCGGGCGGCGACGGTGTGGGCGCCCGGCTGCTGCGCCGCTGGACCGCGAAGGCAAGCCTCGGCGTGCTGCTGCTGGTGCTGGCCGCTGCCATCGTACCGGCGTGGCTTGCGCCCGGGGATCCGTTCGAGCAGGACCTCTCATTGCGCCTGGTCGGGCCGGTCTGGACCGAGCGTGGCGTGCCCAAGCGCCTGCTGGGCAGCGATCATCTGGGGCGCGACCTGCTCTCGCGCATGATCTTTGCCGCGCGCGTGACCATGCTGGTCGCGGTGCTGGCGGTGCTGGGCGCGACCCTGGCCGGCGTCGCCGCGGGGCTTGCCTCGGGCTATTTCGGCGGCTGGGTGGATACGCTGCTGATGCGGCTCGCGGACGTGCAGCTCGCCTTTCCGGTGATCCTGCTGGTGGTGGTGGTGGTCGCGGTGGTCGGCCCCTCGGTCACCAACCTGATCGTGATCCTGGCGGTGTCGGGCTGGCCGCGCATCGCGCGCATCGCGCGCGGCAGCGTGCTGTCGGTACGCGAGCAGGACTACGTCAACGGCGCGCGCGCCGCCGGATCGGGCGACCTGAAGATCATGCTGAAGCATATCCTGCCCAACGTCGCCTCGCCGATCATCGTCTATGCCAGTTTCGAGGTGGCGCGGATGATCCTGCTGGAGGCGACGATGAGTTTCCTGGGCCTTGGCGTGCAGCCGCCGACGCCGACCTGGGGCGGCATGATCAATGACGGGCGGGGCTACCTGCACATCTCACTGACCGCCTCGCTGCTGCCTGGGATTGCGATCGCGGCGACGATCCTGGCCTGCAACCTGCTGGGCGATGATCTGCGCGATGCACTGGACCCCGGGCTGGGGCAGGAGTGATGCCAGCGGCACGAGGCTTTGACTGGTGCCGGGGCCGCGGATGCGGCCCGCCGCCGGTGCGGCGCACCATGCGAAGCGCCGGCCAAGGCGACGCGATGGCGCGTCAGCCGCGCCGGGCTGCCTCGATCGTGGCGACGTCGATCTTCCGCATGGTCATCATGGCCTGGAACGCCCGGCGTGCTTCGTCGCCGCCGGCGGCCAGCGCGTCGGTCAGCACCCGCGGCGTGATCTGCCAGGAAATGCCCCAGCGATCCCTGCACCAGCCGCACTCGCCTTCCTGGCCGCCATTGTCGACGATGGCGTTCCAGTAGCAGTCGGTCTCCTCCTGGGTCTCGGTCGCGATCTGGAACGAGAATGCCTCGCTGTGCCTGAACGCCGGGCCGCCGTTCAGGCCGATGCAGGGAATGCCCGCGACCGTGAACGCGACGACCAGCACGTCGCCGGCCGTGCCCGAAGGGTAGTCGGCAGGTGCACGCAGCACGTTACCGACCGCGCTGTCGGGGAAGGTTCTCGCGTAGAAGCGGGCGGCTGCCTCGGCGTCCTTGTCGTACCAGAGGCAGACCGCGTTTTTCGCCATGTTGCGTTTCTCCGCTCACCCTGCCCCGGCATAGGCCGAACGGATCGCGCCGGAAAGCCCGCCGCGATCGGGGTGTGTTCCCGCCATGGCAGCGGTGACCGCGCCCACCGCCTGTGGCTGGGAGACGCGATCGCAGGGCCAGGCGCTTCCAGCTGATCGAGGCTGGAAAGCCAGTGGCGCACGCTGGAATCGCAGCTGGCGAGATGGCGCAGCGGGCGCTGGAGAGAGGCTTGACCGGCGCGACGATGAACCGGTGCGCAACTGGCGATGCAACATCCCGCATCGCCAGCCACCGAGCGCCGCCCGATGCCGAGGTCTGAGCCGCCCGGAATGCGGCCTCAGGTCAGGTCAGCGGCTGCCGGCTGCGCTGCCGCGGCGGCGGGCGAATCCAAGGCCGGCAAGCCCGATCCCCAGCAGGGCCAGCGCCGCCGGCTCCGGCACGCCGGTGGGCGGCGGCGATCCGACGCCCAGGACGCCGATGGTGAAGCCGTGCCAGGTTTCGTCGGTGTCGGTGAAACTGATCGAGGTGAAGGTGCCGGGCAGTCGGATCACCGCATGCACCTCGCCGCTGCCGGTAAAGCCGGTGCCGGCGCCGTTCACGATCGGCGTGCCGCCGCCCCAGTAGCCAGCGCCATTGCTCAGCACCTCGATCGGTGTTCCGAAATCCACGACGTTGCCGTTCCAGCTCACCAGCGCCAGCACCGGGTCGACGATCGCCTGCGAGAAACTGATCGTCTTCGGCCCGCCCTGGCTCAGCGCGACGATGTCGGTGCCTGGCGGCGCGTTGCTGACCGTGCCGCTGATATAGGGTGCGGAGGGGACCCAATAGTTGGTGTCGCTGCCGGCGCCGGTCTGCACGAAAAGCGTGGGGCCGGAATAAGT
>JADYYZ010000362.1 GCA_020853405.1 Acetobacteraceae bacterium | reverse complement strand
GTGGGCAGGCTGACGAAGCGGGCGCCGGTGCCGGGGCCGTAGCCGTAGCCGATGGCGGTGCGTGCTGCCTCCAGCGTGACGCCGCCGGCGACCGGCTGCATGATCAGGCCACCGAACACCTCCACCCCCAGCCCTGCCAGTTCGCGCATCGCCAGCGCGGCATAGCCCGAGGTGTTGGCGAAATTGTCCATGATCCCGATTGCGCGCATCCCCGCCGCGTGCGCCTGGCGCACGGCCTGGAACACATCGACCGACCGTGCGTTGAGGTGGGGTGCGGCATGCACGTGGCAATCGACCGCGCCCAGCAGGTGATCCATGCCGGGCATCGTGGTGTCGGTCACCGGGTGGGGCGTCATCGCACGGCGAGCTCCAGTTGCGGGGTGGGGGCAAGGCGGCGACGGGTGGCAAGGCGCCGCTCCAGCGCCTCGCCTGCCAGTTTCGATGGCCAGCAGATCGCGAAATACAGCACGAGGCAGGTGCCGAAGCACAGCAGTGCCGAAAAGCCGCGGGTGTTCAGCACCTTCGCCGCATAGGTGAGCTCCAGCACCCCGATCTGCGAGGCGATCGAGGTGGATTTCATGAAGCCCACGATGTAGCCGAACGATGGCGGCAGGATCACCGGCCAGGACTGCGGCAGCACCACCGCGAACAGCGTGCGGGTGCGGCTGAAATTCATCGCCTCGGCTGCGTCCCATTGCTGGGCGGGCACGCTTTCAAGCCCGGCACGAACGATCTCGGCGGCGAAGGCGGAGGCCGACAGCACCACGGTAACCAGGGCGATGGTGAACATCGCCGACTGCGCGCCGCTGAGCTGGAAGGCGAAGAACACGCACATCAGCTTCACCAGGAACGGGATGCGCCGGAAGATTTCCACGTAGCCGACCGCCAGGATCCGAAGCGGCAGGATGCCGAGCAGCCGCCTGTGCCTGGCCACCGCCAGCACGAACCCGATCGCGAAACCGCCGAGCGCGCCGAGATAGGACAGCAGCAGCGTGTGCATCAGCGCGGTGCCCAGGAACAGCAGGTTCCATGGCCCGAAGAATCGCGGTGCCTCCTCAAGCAGCTGCGCCCACATCAGAAGACGCTCGCCCTGACCCGGAACAGCCGGCGCCCGGCGACCACCAGCACGGCCGACGCGACGATGGTCAACGCGACATAGATCACCGCCAGGATCGAGAAAATCTCCAGGGTGCGGAAGGTCTGCGCATTGACGTTGTAGGCGCGGCCCGTGAGCTCCTCGACCGCGAAGATGGCGGCCAGCGAGGTGGTCATGATCTGGATGATGAACTGGTTGGAAAGCGGCGGGAACAGGGCGCGCACGATGTGCGGCACGATCACGAACCCGATCGTCTGCGGCAGCGAGAAGCCGAGCGTTGCCGCCGCGTCGAGTTCGGCCCGCCGCAGCGAGGCGAACCCGGCACGCTCGATCTCGGCCATGTAGGCGCCCGCGTTCAGGCTCATGCCGATCGCGCACGCGGTGAAGGGCGAGAGCAGGATGCCGGCCTCGGGCAGCACGAAGAAGATGAAGAACACCTGCACCAGCAGCGGCGTATTCAGGAAGAAGGTGCAATAGACGCGAACCGCGATGCGCGCTGCGCGTGGCCCGAAACTCAGGATGCTGGCGCACAGAAGACCGATCAGCGCCCCGGCCAGGAACGAGATCGCCGCCAGTTGCAGCGTCAGCACCGCACCCGCGAGCAGGTAGGGAACGTAGCCCCAGACCTGCCCGTAATGCAGCGTATAGGACAAGACCTGCTCAGAAGAACGGTGTCACCGGCACCCTGGTCGCCATCGGCGACAGGAACCATTTCTCCCAGGTGCGCTCGACCTCGCCGCTGGTGTGCAGCTCATAGAGCGCGACGTTCAGCCAGTTGCGCAGCGAGGCGTTGCCCTTTGCGACCCCCAGGCAGGAATAGGTCACGGTGAACTCGGGCACGGCGATGATCTTCCACTTCACCTGGCTGAACGGCCGCAGGTTGAAGGCGACGGCATCGATGCCGTCGAAACTGGCATCGGCCCGGCGCTGGGCCATCGCCCGGTTGCGGTCCGGGTAGTTGTCCAGCAGCAGCACCTTGGCGTCGGGAAGCCGCCGCTGAATGAAGGGGATCGCCGTGGTGCCCCGCACCTGGGCAAGCGTGATGCTGTCCTTGTTGAGGTCATCGAGCGTGGCGATGCCCGTATCCTCGCGCGTCAATATGCCGTAATTCTCGCTGTGGATCGGCACGGTGAAGTCGATCACCTTGGCGCGTTCGGCCGTCCTGCTCATCGCCCCCATCACGAAATCCACCCGGCCGGAGGCGACGAACGGGATGCGATCGGGGCTGCCGACCGAGACCAGCGCCAGTTTCACCCCCAGCTTCTGTGCGATCATCGCGGCGATGTCGGGTTCGAACCCGACGATCTCGTTCTTTTCGTTGAACTGCGCGCGCGGCGGCAAGGTGGGGTTCACGCCCACGCGCAGCTCGCCGGCGCGCAGCACGTCGTCCAGCGGGCGGGCGAGCGCGGATCGCGTGCCGGCCAGCAGCGCAAGTGCGGGAAGCCCAAGCAGGGCAGCGCGGCGGTTCATGGCGGACGAACTCCCCTTCAATGCCTCAGAATCTTGGCGGCGAAGGCCTGCATGCGCTCGGTTTCCGGCGCATCGAACAGCTGCGCCGGCGGGCCGGTTTCCACCACCCGCCCCTGGTCCATGAACACCACCGTGCTCGCCACCTCGCGCACGAAGCCCATCTCGTGGCTGACCACGATCATCGTCATGCCGTCGTCGCGCAGCAGGCGGATGGTGTCGAGCACTTCGCCCACCAGCTCGGGGTCGAGCGCGCTGGTCACCTCGTCGAGCAGCAGCACCTCGGGCTTCAGCGCCAGCGCCCGCGCGATGGCGACGCGCTGCTGCTGGCCGCCGGAGAGTTCGTCGGGGTAGCTCTCCTCCTTGCCGACAAGCCCGACCTTGGCCAGCAGCGCCCGCGCCTCGGCCTCGACCGCCGGCTTCGCGCGCTTCTTCACGATCGAGGGCGCGATCGTGACGTTGCGCAGCGCCGTCATGTTCTGGAACAGGTTGTACTGCTGGAACACGATCGCGAGCCGCTCGCGCGCGGCGCGCAGCGCGGCACGGCTGGCGTAGTCGATCGGCACGCCATCAAGCGCCACGCGCCCCGCATCGGGCCGCAGCAGCCCGACCAGCACGCGCAGCAGCGTGCTTTTCCCACTGCCTGAAGGACCGATCAGCGCCATCACCTCGCCGCGCGCGATGGAAAGCGAGATCTCGCGCAGCACCGGCACGGCGCCATAGGAAGCCGACAATGTCTCGATCGAAAGGAAGCTCATCGCGCGCAGTCTCGGCATCGGCGCGGACGAAGGTCAAGCGGGACGAACGTCGGGCGGTGCGAAGGTCAAGCGGGACGAACGTCAGGCGGTGCGAAGGTCAGGCCGGGCGAACGCCAGGCCGGGCGAACATCGGGCCGGGTTGCCCCGCGCGCAAGCGGCCCATAGGATCGCGCCGGATCACAGCAGGCGGATCACAGCAGGCGGGGGCCAGCGATGACGAACCGGATTTCGTGGACCAACCGGCGCGGGGTTTTCGCGCTGGCAGCTGCTGCGGCGATGGTGGCGGCAAGCCGCGGCGCAACCGCACGCCCGCTCGACCAGGTGCTTTCCACCAAGACCCTTCGCGCCGGCATCAACCCCACCCTGCCCCCCTTCGGCACTTTCAACGAGAAGAACGAGATCGACGGGTTCGATGTCGATATCGCCAGGGAAATCGCGCGCATCATGCAGGTGAACCTGGAGGTGGTGCGGGTCGGCAGCCCCGATCGCATCCCGTTCCTGCAGGCCGACCGCATCGACATCGTGCTGGGTTCGATCACCCGGCTGCCGGCGCGCGCGCTGGTGATCGACTTCACCATGCCGCTGCACACCCAGACCATGGGCGTGCTGTCGGTCGAGGGGAAGGGCATCGAGAAACTGGCCGACCTCGACCGCGACAGCGTGAACCTGGTGCAGGTGCGCGGCACCATCGGCATTCCCTGGATCGAGCGCAACGCGCCGAAGGCCAAGGTGACGCTGCTCGACAACTATCCTGACGCGATCCGCACCATCGCCCAGGGCCGGGCCGATGCCATGGTCGATGTGGTGGAAAGCGTGGTCATCCCGATCCGCCAGTTCCGCAACGTGCGCTGGAAGATTCTCGACGAGGCGATCGACAGCACCTGGGTGCCGATCGGCGTGCAGAAGGGCAACTACTCGCTGCGCGATGCGCTGAACGTCATCCTGTTCGAGCTGCACAAGAATGGCTTCGTGAACCGGACCTGGCAGAAATGGTTCGATGCGCCGATGAAGACGCCGATCCCCTTCAACCCGATGTTCTGATGACGGCCAGGGCGTGACCTGACGTGCAGTACGGCCAGGTCACTGCCTATATTCCCGATTTCCTGCGGGGCGCGGTGCTCTCGCTTGAAATCGCGACGCTCGCCTTCCTGATGGGCCTTCTGATCGGCATGGCGGCCGCGTCGGCGCGGGCCTTCGGGGCGGCGCCGCTGCGCCTTCTGGTCGGCATCTATGTCGGCTTCTTCACCAACACCCCGCAGCTGGTGCAGATCTTCTTCCTGTTCTTCGCGCTGCCCGAGTTCGGCGTGCTGATCAGCCCCTATGCCTGCGTGCTGCTGGGCATGACCCTGAACGCCGGCGCCTATCTGACCGAGATCTGCCGGGCAGGCTTCGCAAGCCTTCGCCGGGCCGAGCTCGACGCGGCCGACACGCTCGGCTTCTCGCGGCTGCAGACCGTCTACCACGTGATCGCCCCGCACGTGATCCGGGCGCTTTATCCGGCGCTTTCCAACCACGCCATCATCATGACGCTCGGCACGTCGATGGCGGCGCTGTTCGGCGTCGAGGAACTCACCGGCCGGGCGCTGGAAGCGAACAGCCGAAGCTTCCGGAGCCTGGAAATCTTCTCGATCGTCGCCGGCATCTACATCGTGCTGACGATCGTGCTGTCGCTGGCGCTGTGGCTGGCCGGGCGCGGGCTGTTCCGGGTGAAGGCCAAGGCGTTCTGATGAGCGCGTTCGAGATGCTGCTGGAGGAGGCGCCGCGCTTCTTCACCTGGTGGAACGTGATCTTCCTGCTGCGTGCCGCGGCCAACACGCTGCTGCTTTCCGTGATCGGCTGCGCGGCCGGCTATCTCGCGGGCTTCACGATCGCCACGCTGAGGCTCGACCGCGTGAACCCGTTCGCGCCGTCGCGGCTGGTGCTGACGCTGCTGGTCGAGGGGCTGCGGCGGATCCCGTTCCTGGTGCTGCTGCTGACCGTGTTCTTCGCCTTCCAGCTGTCGGGCGCCGAGGTCGGGCTGTTCGTGATCGCGGCCACGGCGGTGGCGCTGCGCATGAGCGCGCTCGCCGCCGAGAACATCCGCGCCGGTTTCGAAAGCATCCACCGCACGCAGTGGGAAGCGGCCCTGGTCATGAATTTCTCGGCGCTGGGCGCGCTCGGGCGCGTCGTGCTGCCGCAGGCATGGCGGGTGATCCTGCCGCCGAGCACGGTGCACACGCTGTCGATGGTCAAGGAAACCTCGCTCGCGGTGCAGATCGGCTTCCTGGAGCTCACCTCGGCCGCGCGCACGCTGAACCAGCGCGGCTTCTCCGCGCTCCTCTGCTACGGCACGGTGCTGCTGCTGTATTTCGTGATTTCCTGGAGCATCGGGCGCTTCGGGCGGCGGCTGGAAGCACGGCTCGCGACGCAGGGCGCTACAGCAGCCCGGCCGAGCGCAATACTGTCCGCAGCCGGCTGACCTCGGCCTCCGGCAGCGGCCCCACGGGCGGCTTGGTCGCCGGGCACGGAATGCGCCCCAGCAGGTGAAGGCAGATCTTCAGCCGGGCATTCGCCCAGCCGCCCGGCGCGGTGCCGTAGATCGCCCTGGCAAGCGGATAGACCACCTCGTGCTGCCGGCGCGCCGCGGCAAGGTCGGATGCGCGCACCGCGCGGTCCAGCGCCACGATCTCCTCGGGGATGATGTCGGCAAGGCTCACCAGGCTGCCCTCGCTTCCCAGCACGTAGCAGGACAGCAGATGCTCATCGCCGCTCGCCATCACCCGCACGTGCGGTGCCGCTTCGCGCACCGCCCGGCGCGAGGCCTCGTAGGCAGCGGTTTCCCAGCTGCCTTCCTTCACGCCGACCACGCCGGGAAGGGTGGCGAGCTCGGCCAGCAGCGCCGGCGGGCAGTTGACCCGGCCCGCATGCACGCTGCCCTGGAACAGAAAGAGTTTCGCCCCCGTGGCCTCGATGATCGCGCGGTGGTGGCGAACGATCGCGGCGGGGTCGTGCAGCAGCGCGAATCCGTTCGGCGCGAACACCATCAGCGCATCGGCCCCCGCGGCCATCGCGTCCCTGGCGTGCAGCACGGCGTCCTCGGTGTTCTCGGCATTGATGCCGCAGACCACGATCTTCCCTGCCCCGATCGCCGCCACGGTGATCTCGGCGACGCGCTTCTTCTCGGCGCGCGACAGGTACACGTTCTCGCCGGCATGGCCGTTGCACAGCACGCCGACGATGCCGTCGGGCGCCGTCACCGCTTCGGTGTGGCGAGCGAGTGCCGCTTCGTCCATGGAGAAATCAGGATGCAGCGGCGTCACCGTGGAAGGATAGATGCCGTCCCAGCCTTCGGGGTCTGTCGGGGTCATGCGGCGTCCTTCAGCAGCAGGCGGTCGGGCGGAAACAGCGGCAGTTCCGGTGCCTGTCCCAGCAGCGCATCGGCCAGCAGTTTCCCCAGGTACGGGCCGCTGGTGAAGCCGGAATGCGAACAGCCGATGATCCAGGCATCGTCCACGCCCGGGATCGGGCCGAGCACGGGCAGGTCGTCCGCGGTCTTCGCTTCCAGCCCGAGCCAGGCGCGCACGGCGCGGGCCCGGCGGAGCGCCGGTATCGTGAACGCGGCGAGCCGCATGTTGCCGATCAGGTTTTCCGGAATGAAGGCATCGCCACGGCCATCGGCGCGGGTGCCGATACCCTGCCAGCCGCCGCCGATCAGCACCGTGCCGTTCTCGAACTGCTTCAGGCTGAGCAGGCCGGAGGCGATGCCGAGCTGGGTGCGCATCACGGGTGCCAGGCGCTCGGTGACCACCAGCTGGTTGATCAGCACCCGCACCGGCAGCCGCAGGCCGAACCAGGCGGCCATCGGCTCGAGCCAGACACCACCTGCCAGCACCAGCTGCGCCGCCGCCACCTCGTCCGTGGCGGTGCGCAGGCGGAACACGCCACCGCGGCGCTCGATCCCCAGCACTTCGGTCTGCTCGCGCAGCGCGGCGCCGGCGGCGCGGAGCGCGACCGAGAATGCGCGGCCTGCCAGGTAGGCGCTGGCGAAGCCATCGACCGCGCAGAACCCGGCCATCAGCGCCCGCTGCGACAGCCCCGGCTCGATTTCGCGCGCGCGGTTGCCGCCCACCAGCTCGATCGGCGCGCCGGCGGCGCGGCGGGCGGTGGCGCGCGCCTCCAGCAGCGCCGCTTCCTCCTCGGTGAAGGCGACCGACAGCCCGTCGCGCACGCGCGCCCCGACATCAAGGCCGAGCCAGCCCGGCGCATCCATCCAGAATTCCCAGGCGCGCAGCGCATACGGCACCAGCGCGGCCCGGGTCATCTGCATCGTCAGCGTGCCCGCGTTCACGCCCGATGCCTCGCGGCACAGGCCGCCGCGTTCCAGCAGCACCACGGAGCGGCCGGCACGCGCGAGGAACAGGCCGGTCGAGCAGCCCATCACGCCGCCGCCGACGACCGCGACATCGAACGGCTTCATGGCGTGTGCATCACGGTGGGGCCGGCGGCGGAATGGGGATATCGGCGTAGTCGAACTGGCCGAGCAGCGCCGCCATCGGCACCGGGCGCAATGGTGCGCGGCCGGTCCAGAGCCCTGCCGCCTCGCGCCCGCCGACATGGTCGGCCAGGATGCCGGCGGCGGCCTCGCCGCACATGCGGCCCTGGCAGGGGCCCATGCCGCAGCGCGTCCACTGCTTCAGCTGGTTGACCTCGCGCGCGCCGGCGGCGATCGCGGCGTCGATTTCGGCGCGCGTCACATCCTCGCAGCGGCAGACCACCGTCTCCGGCGGGATCGCGCCGGCCATGCCGGCACGCGGGCGCATCATCCTCGCCATCGCGCCGCCGGCGCGCCCCGCCCTGGCGAGCTGGCCGCGCAACGGGGCTGCCAGGGCAGCATAGGAGGCAGCATCGAGCCGCCCTGCCGCGTGCGCAACCGCCGCCCCGGCCAGCCGGCCGGAAAGCGCCGCGACCGCGGCGCCGCCGATGCCGCCAGCCTCGCCGGCAAGCCAGACCCCGTCGAGCGAGCTTCGCATGTCGGCATCGCGCACGCCGTGCCAGCCGCCGCGGCCGGCGTCGAAGTGGTGCTCGGCTCCGACCAGGCGGGTCGCCGCGGTGTCGGGCACCAGGCCATGGCCGATCGCCAGCGCATCCGCCTCGAACCGGCGCGGCGCGGCACCGGCAACCGGCACGCCATCTTCATCGCATGGCGCGATGCTGACCCCTGCCAGCGCCTGGTCGCCGTCCGCCGCGACCACCGTGTGGCGGGCGAATCGCGGCACGCCGGCACGCAGGATGCTGAGCGCCCAGCCGGCGCCGCGCGCCAGCAGGTCGGGGCGTGCGGCAAGGGCCGGCAGCGCCGCCAGCCAGTCGGCGCGGGAATCGAGATCGACCAGCGCCACCACCTTCCCGCCCGCCTTCAGGATGCCGGCCGCAACGACCGAGAGCAGCGGTCCGCAGCCGGCCACCACGGTGCGCCGGCCCGGCAGCATCTTCTGGCTCTTCAGCAGGATCGTCGCGCCGGCAAGCCCGATCACGCCCGGCAGCGTCCAGCCGGGGAACGGCACGACGCGCTCGTGCGCGCCGGTGGCCAGCAGCAGCGCACGCGTCTCGATCGCCTCGCTTGCGCCATCGCGCACGAGGTCGATGCGAAACCCCGCCCTGGTGCGCCCGATCAGCCAGACACGCGCGCCTTGCAGGCAGGTGAGCGGCGCGGCCGCGATCGCCGCACGCAGCGCCGCACCCGCCTTGGCATCGGCGTCGCTGCCGGCGGCAAGCCCGGGCGCGGGTGCGCGCCACACCTGGCCGCCGGGGGCCTGCGATTCCTCGATCAGTGTCACGGAAAGCCCGTGCCGGGCGGCTTCCAGCGCGGCATTGCCGCCGGCGGGGCCGGCACCGATCACGGCGAGATCGACGCTCATGCGGCGTGCGGCCCGAGATGCGGCCCGAGATGCGGCCCGACCAGCCGCACCACCATGCCATCCGCCACCGCGACCTGGCAGGCCTGGGCGGTGGCGCCAGCCACCTCGACCACGCATTCCTGGCAGACGCCCATGAAGCAGAAGGCGCCGCGCGGCGTTCCCGCACGCGGGCTGCTGCGCAGGCCGAGGATGCCGGCGGCCAGCAACGCCGCCGCCAGGCTTTCCCCCTGAAAGGCAGCGACCTCGCGCCCGTCGACGACGATGCGGGCCGGCGCGCCGCGAGGCCCCTTCATGCGCAGCTCCATGCGCGCCATGCTAGCCGGGGCAAGCGCGACGGCAAGGGAGAGCGTGATGGAGGAGTTCGATCTGGTGGTACGCGGCGGCACGGTGGTGACGCCAGCCGATACGATGCGTGCCGATGTCGGCGTGCGCGGCGGGCGCATCGTCGCGCTGGCTGCGTCGCTGCCTGCCTCGCTGGCCGGCTCGGGCCGCGTCGTCGATGCGGGCGGGCTGCTGGTGCTGCCGGGAGGGGTCGATTCGCACTGCCATATCGAGCAGCTGGAGGCCAACGGCACGGTGCACGAGGAGCGTTTCGCCACCGCCTCGGCCAGCGCGTTCGCCGGCGGCACCACCAGCGCGATCTGCTTCGCAAGCCAGTTCCGCGGCCACCCCATCGGCCCGACCCTCGATGCCTATCGGCTGCGGGCGCGGGCGGCGATGATGGATTATTCGTTCCACCAGATCATCACCGACACCACGCCCGAAACGCTCGCCGAGCTGCCGAGGCTGGTCGCCTCGGGCATCCGCAGTTTCAAGGTCTTCCTGACCTACGATCCGCTGCACGTCGATGATGCGCAGTTCCTGCAGGTGCTGGTGGCGGCGAAGCGGCTGGGCGCGATGGTGGCGGTGCACTGCGAGAACTATGCCGCCATCACGTTCATGACCCGGGCGCTGATCGAGGCCGGCCTCGCCGCGCCGAAATACCATGCCTGGTCGCGCCCGCCGGTGGTCGAGCGCGAGGCCACCCATCGCGCCATCGCGCTCGCCGAACTCGTCGACCAGCCGATCCAGGTGTTCCACGTCTCGTGCGCCGAGGTTGCCGAGGAGATCGCCCGGGCCAGGGCACGCGGCCTGAAGGTGTGGGGAGAGACCTGCCCGCAATATCTGACGCTGACGGCCGCCGACATGGACCGCCCAGGCTTCGAGGGCGCGAAATTCATGTGCAGCCCGCCGCCCCGCGACGAAGGCGAGCATGCGCGCATATGGACCATGATCCAGGGCGGCGTGCTGGACGTGATCAGCAGCGATCACTGCGGCTACAGTTTCGGCGGCAACACGGGCAAGGCACAGAACGGCCGCGAGGCGCCGTTCCGCGACATCCCGAACGGCATCCCCGGCCTTGCCGCGCGGCTGCCGATCGTCTTCAGCGAAGGTGTGGCCAAGGGCCGCATCAGCGAGAACCAGTTCGTTTCGCTGGTCGCGACCAACCCGGCCCGGCTCTACGGCCTCGCCGCCAAGGGCAGGATCGCGATCGGGGCGGATGCCGACATCGTGCTGTGGGACCCGAAGCGGCAGGTCAGGCTGACCAGCGCACTGATGCAGCACGCGATCGACTACACCCCCTATGAGGGGATGGAGGTCACCGGCTGGCCGGTGGCGACCATCCGCCGGGGCGAGGTGGTGATGGAGAACGGCACCATCCGGGCAGCACCCGGCAGCGGCAGGTTCCTGGCGCGCGGCCCCTATCCGGAAGCGACCCCGCGCGGCGTGGTGGCGAACGGGTTCGATCCCGCGTTCGACCCCGCCCTGGCACCCGGGCCGGCGGCCTGATCAGCGCGCGCGGCCCGCCGGCGCCCGGCCGCCGCGGCCCGCCGCCTGCGGCACCGGCAGCGCCGGGGCCGGCTGCGAGGCGGGCAAATGCTCGCCCGGCGCGCAGCGCACCAGGCGCACCGCCTCGACCGCGACATCGGTGCGGCTCGCGGTGTTGTCGCCGTCGGCGAACACCGCGATCTGCATCAAGGGCGTCGCCGGCACGCGGAAGGCACGGCGGAAATCCTCGGTCAGCGGCACCGTCTCCTCGACCCAGCCGCCGCCATAGGCGTCGGTGCGCAGCACGCGCTGGCGCACGATCTGGCCAAGGAATGGCTGCGGCAGGCCCTCCCAGCCGGCGGCCGGCGCGCCGGCGCTCCAGCTGTAGGCAAGGATGAAGCCGGGCGGGTCGACCACAGGCGAGAGGAACCTGATCATCCCGAAGGCGTAGCGCTGGGCCAGCGTCATCGCCTCGGCCTCGGCCCGGAAGCCGACCCAGAGCGCGATCGCGCGGTCATCGTCGCCGCGCTGGTTCGGTTGCAGCGCCGGCGGGCCGGCATCGACCCGCCAGCGCCAGCTGAGGCAGGTGCCGGGCGACAGCCAGGCGGCGGGAAAGGCCTTGACCGCGAGCGTCACCGCGGCCTCGCCCTCAAGCCGGACGCCATCCTCGCCGCTGGGCGATGCCTGCATGATCGGCCGCCCATCCAGCGGGTAAAGCCGCCAGCCGGGCGGGATTTCGGCCGTCACGGATGAAGCCGCAAGCAGGGCGGCCACGCCCGCGCCCAGGCCAGCTCGCGCGACCCCGGTCAGCCTCATGGCGCCATTTTCGCCGAAACGGCCCGGCCGCGCTATGCTGGAACGCGACGCAGGCGGAGGATTTTCACACCATGGCCGAAACCACCATCACCACCCCTGACGGCAGTTTCTTCGCCTATCTGGCGACCCCCAAGGCGAAGCAGGAAGGCCCCGCGGCGCCGCCGGCCGGGGCGATCGTGGTGATCCAGGAGATCTTCGGCGTGAACCCGGCCATGCGCGCCACCTGCGACTGGCTCGCCGCGATGGGCTTCATCGCGATCTGCCCGGACCTGTTCTGGCGGATCGAGCCGCGTATCGACATCACCGACAAGACCCAGGCCGAATGGGACAAGGCATTCGCGCTGTTCAACGCGTTCGACCAGGAGAAGGGCGTGGCCGACCTGAAGGCGACGCTGGCGGCGGCGCGGAAACTGCCCGGCGCCAACGGGCGGGCCGGCACGATCGGCTTCTGCCTGGGCGGCAGGCTTGCCTTCATGATGGCGGCGCGGTCGGACGCCGATGTGAACGTGAGCTATTACGGCGTCGGGCTGGATGGACTGCTGGGCGAGGTCGCGGC
>JADYYZ010000361.1 GCA_020853405.1 Acetobacteraceae bacterium | reverse complement strand
GAGGAGATTTTTCGCCGCCTTGGCACGCTCGGCCAGGTGGGCGGCTTCTGCCAGGCGGTGCAGGAAAGCGGCCGCGCGATCGAGACCGTGCCGATCAGCCCGGTATCGAACGGATCGTGCGGCTGGGTGCGGTGGGCTGCGATCGCGGTGGCGTTCGCCACCATCCTCTGCGTGACATTCGCATGATGGTCGAGCTGCAGCACGATCGGCACGTCGGGCCCAAGGATTTCCCGGCACAGGGCAATCTGTGCACCTTCCACGTCGTCGTCGTGTTCTGCCGCGCAGGCCCCATGCAGCTGCAGCGCAAGCCCGTCGATCCGGCCCGCCGCACGCAGGCCCTCGGCGATCTTCTGCTGGAAATCGTCGAACGCCGCGCGGTCAATCCGCCCGCCCGCCACCGCCCAGGCCCGGATGATCGGCACGGTCTCGATCGCGCGGCCGCTTTCCTGCACCGCCTGGCAGAAGCCGCCCACCTGGCCGAGCGTGCCAAGGCGGCGAAAAATCTCCTCGCCCTCGTACACCCCGAACGCCTGGTAGTCGCGAAGCGTGGTCGGGACCGGATTGAAGTCGTTCGTCTCCTGGCCGACATGGATCAGGGCGAGGCGCATCAGGCGACCTCGCGCGCGGCGTCGGCGACGGCGGCCAGGGTCTCGTCGATCACCAGGCTGTCGTGGGTGGTCGAAAGGAACCAGGCGCCGCGCTCCAGCGCGCGCACCCGCCGCTTCAGCAGCTCGGCGCAGAACCGGACATAGCGGGCACGGTCCATGCGCAGCAGGTCGCGCCATTCCTGGGCCGGGCGGTCCAGGCCGAAGGCAACGTGGAAAATCTGCGGGAAACCAACAACGGTTGCCACGATGCCGGCCGCCTTCAGCTCGGCTGCGATCCCCTCCATCAGGCGCGTGCCGTGCTGGGCGATACCGGCGATCGCGCTGCCATCGTGCAGTGCCCGCAGCGAGGCAAGCGTCGCCGCCATGGTGACAGGCTGCGCATTGTATGTGCCGCCATGCACCGCCCCCTTCGTGAACACGTCCAGCAGCTCGGCCCGGCCGGCAACGGCGGCCACCGGGAAGCCGCTGGCCACGGCCTTGGCGAAGGTGGCGAGATCGGGTGTCACGCCGAACAGCTGCTGGGCACCGCCAGGGGCGACGCGGAAGCCGGTGATCACCTCGTCGAAGATCAGCACGGTGCCGGCCTTGGTGCACGCGGCGCGCACGCCTTCCAGGTAGCCGGGCTTCGGGAAGATCGCGCCGGCATTGCACATCGCCGGTTCCATGATCACCGCCGCGACATCGCCGGCGGCAAGCCGTGCCTCCAACAACGCGAGGTCGTTCCAGGCCAGCACCTCGACGCTGCCCCAGGCCGACGCATCCTGGCCGATGCTGCCCGGGATCGATGCCGGGTGCAGGCGCTCGCCCGCCTGGTCGGCCCGTGGCGCGACCGAGACCAGGATGCTGTCGAACCAGCCATGATAGTGGCCTTCGAACTTCAGCACGATGCGCCGCCCCGTCGCCGCGCGCGCGATCCGCAGCGCCGCCTGCACCGCCTCGGACCCCGAGCCGCAGAAACGCAGTTTCTCGGCGCACGGCACCATGGCGCAGAACAGCTCGGCCGCTTCCTCCTCCAGCCCGCTCTGCCCGCCATACAGGAAGCCGCGCGCCAGCTGCGCCTCGACCGCGCGGCGGACGGGTGCGTAATCGTGGCCGAGGATCATCGGCCCCATGCCGAGATAGTAGTCGATCAGGCGGTTGCCATCGACATCGAACAGGTACGGCCCCGATGCCCGCTCGAACACCAGCGGGTGCGGCAACATGCCGGCGCGGAAATTGCTGGAAACGCCGGCCGGCATGAACCGGGATGCACGCTCGATGCGCTTTCGCGACTGATCGAACACCGCAAGCGGCTGGTCCGGGCGGTTCGGCCGGCCAGAGGTTCCTGGCCGGGCAAGGTCGGGCGAGGTTGCCATGGCGCGAGCCTAGATGCCTTCTTCCTGGCCGGCCACGAAAACTGTGTTTCTCCACACGAAACTGGCCGGAGCCGTGCGACACTGCCCGGGCGATTGAATTCCGCACGGGGACGGGTCAGGCTGGCGCGAACAGCGGCGGCGGCAACATCGTGCGCCGGATCAAGGAGGATGCAATGCAGGGAAGGCGGGGCGTGATCCGCGGCGGCCTGATGGTGCCGTTCGGGGGGCTGCTGCTGGCGGAGGGCGCGCACGCGCAGGGCTTTTCCGGCTCCAACCTGGTCGGCAAGCTCGAGGGCGCCACCATCGTGGGCGCAACCCGCCCGCCCCAGCTCAAGGAAGCGCCGCAGCTCGCGCAGCTGGTGCGCGAGGGGAAGCTGCCGCCCGTCGACCAGCGCGTGCCCGAGGAGCCGCTGGTGCTGAAGCCACTGCGCGCGGTCGGCCGCTATGGCGGCGTCTGGCGGCGCGGCTTCACCGGCCCCGGCGACGTCGAGAACGGCAACCGCATCAATGCCAGCGACAAGCTGCTGTTCTGGGACCCGACCGGCACCCAGATCGTGCCGTCCGCCGCCAAGGCGGTGGAGATGAGCGCGGACGGCAAGACCTACACCATTTCCCTGCGCCGCGGCATGAAGTGGGGCGACGGCGCCCCCTTCACCGCCGACGATTTCGT
>JADYYZ010000360.1 GCA_020853405.1 Acetobacteraceae bacterium | reverse complement strand
TCGCCCACCCGCAGTTCGGGCGCGCCCTCGCCGCCCGACAGCGACGCGGTCAGCCGGCTGCCGACCGGCACCGACACCTCGGCACGGCCGCCGGACGCATCGAGGAAGACCGGCGCCATGCCGGTATAGGCGGGGGGTGCGATCCAGACATCCAGCCGGACCGAAAGCGGCAGGCGGGCCGGCGCGAACTGCGGGTCGACCGCGCGGCGCAGGCGGGCGCCGGCATCGTCGCCGGCGATAACGAAGGCGGCCAGCACGGCGAGCAGCAGCGCATGGCGCAATGCCCGCGGGTCGCGCGCCGGCATGCCGGGATGCGGTGCGCCGACGCGCAGGCGGCCGATCGCCGCTGCGGTGCGCGCAAGATGCGCCCGCCACAGATGCTCGGCCGCGGCATCGCCGCGGCCGGCGGCGATATGGTCGGAGAGGCTGTCGAGCGGCCGGTGGGCAAGGCCGCTCGCGCGCTCGATGCGGCGGTCGCCCTCGCGCTCGCGCGGCCACGCCACCCGCGAAACGCCGGTCCACAGCGCCAGCCCGAGCGCCGCCGCTGCAACCCCCAGCAGCGCGAGATGCAGCCAGCCAGGCAGGTGGCGCGGCAGATCGAGCAGGACGACGATCAGCAGCACGCCGCCAAGCGCGGTGAGCGGCCACAGCGCCGGCCAGACCCGTTCCCACAGGATGGCCGCGCGCGCCAGCGGCCGCCGCCAGGCGACGGCGCGCAGGAAGGCCTCGCCCTTGCGCGCGCCCGGCGGCGGCGAGGCCGGCCCGCTCACGCGGGGCGCCTGGTCAGCCGGGCAGATCGGGGTCGAGCCAGCCGGGCAGGCGTTCGTCCGCCCAGACCGCCTGGTAGCTCTGCCGCGCCCGGACCACCGCCCATGCGTCACCCTTCACCATCGCCTCGGCCGCCAGCGGACGCCCGTTGTAGGTCGACGACATCACCGACCCATAGGCCCCCGCATCGAGGAAGGCGACGCGGTCGCCCGCGGCCAGGGCCGGCATCGGCCGTCTCGCGGCGAAACGATCGCTGCTTTCGCACACCGGCCCGACAAGATCGGCAGGCGAAAGCGGCGCCGCATGCTGCGATCGGGCCAGCGGCACGATGCCATGCCAGGCCCCGTACATGGAAGGACGAACAAGGTCGTTCATGGCGGCATCCAGAATCACGAACCTGTGCGCGCCCTCCTGCTTTTCCAGGATGACGCTGGCCAGCAGCACGCCCGCCGGCCCCGAAAGCCAGCGGCCCGGCTCGAACAGCAGCGGCTTGCGAAGCGGCCCCAGCGTCGCCCGCACCATCGCGGCATACTCGGCCGGGGAGGGCACGGGCTCCGCCCGATAGGCAATGCCAAGCCCGCCCCCGCAATCGAGCCGCGGTACCGAAAGCCCCTGGCCCTCCAGCCCGCGGGTGAGTTCGGCAAGCCTGGCATAGGCAGCGCGATAGCCGGCAAGCCCGGTGATCTGGCTGCCGATATGCACCGCAAGCCCGGCCGGCGCGATCGCCGGAAGGGCGGCCATGTGCGCATAGAGCGCCGGGATCTCGGCGGCACTGATGCCGAATTTGTCGCCCAGGCGGCCGGTCGAGATCTTGTCGTGGGTGCCGGCATCGACATCGGGGTTGACGCGCAGCGCGACCGGCGCCCGCCGCCCCATCGCCGCGGCGATGCCGGCGATCATCGCCAGCTCGGCAGGGCTTTCGACATTGAACTGGAGGATGCCCTCGGCCAGGGCGAGGCGGATCTCGTCGGCCTGCTTGCCGACGCCTGCGAACACGATGCGCCCGGCCGCGATGCCGGCGGCGCGGGCCGCCATCAGCTCGCCGCCGCTGACGATATCGATGCCGCACCCTGCCCTGCCGAGCGTCGCCAGCACCGCGCGGTTGGCGTTCGCCTTCATCGCGAAATGCACCGCGCCATCGAGCTCCGCATCGCGGATCGCGCCGGTGAAGGCCGCCAGGCGCGACAGCAGGGCACCCGACGAATAGACCCAGCAGGGCGTGCCCAGCGCGTCGGCGATCGCAGCCAGCGTCACCTGCTCGAAACTCAGCCCATCGGCGCCGAGCGAGAGCTCCGGGTGGCAGGCGAGCAGCGCGGCGAAGCCAGGCTCGGGGCCTGGCTCGCAAGCAGCGTCGCTCACCGCGGCACCTCGCGCACCACCGGCGGCCGCGGCCAGGTGGCGCGGTCGGGGTTGGGCGGCTCCGGCTCGCCCTTCTTGCCGCAGCCGGCCAGCAGCATCGGAACCAGCAGCGCCAGCAGCAGGCTCAGGCCAGCCGCGCGCGCCATGCCTCGGCCTCCCGCGTCACGTTGGCCGGCGCGGTGCCGCCGAAACTGGTGCGGCTTTCGACGCTCGCCTCGGCCGACAGCACCCGGAACACGTCAGCGGTGATGCGCGGCTCGATCGCCTGCATCGCCGCGAGCTCCAGCCCCGACAGCGCGACCCCTGCCTGTTCGGCGGCGCGCACGATCCGCCCGGTGACGTGGTGCGCATCGCGGAACGGCATCTTCAGCGCGCGCACCAGCCAGTCGGCAAGATCGGTGGCGGTGGCATAGCCGGTTTCCGCGAAACCCCGCATCCGCGCGCGGTCGGGGCGAAGGTCGCGCACCATCCCTTCCATCGCGGCAAGGCACAGCGACAGCGTGTCGGCGGCGTCGAACAGCGGCTCCTTGTCCTCCTGCATGTCCTTGCCGTAGGTGAGGGCAAGGCCCTTCATCATGGTCGCAAGCCCGACAAAGGCGCCGAACATGCGCCCTGCCTTGCCGCGCACCAGTTCCGCGGCGTCGGGGTTGCGCTTCTGCGGCATGATGCTGCTGCCGGTGGTGTAGGCATCGGACAACGACGCGAACCGCCATGGCGGGCTCATCCAGATCACGATCTCCTCGGCCAACCGCGACAGGTGCACGGCAAGGATCGCGCCGGCGGCCAGGAACTCCAGCGCGAAATCGCGATCGGCCACCGAATCCAGGCTGTTGCGGGTCGGGCCGTCGAAGCCGAGGGCCGCGGCGGTCATGTGCCGGTCGATCGGAAAGCCGGTGCCGCACAGCGCCGCGGCGCCGAGCGGGCACTCGTTCAGCCGCCGGCGGCAGTCGGCCAGCCGCCCGCGGTCGCGCGCCAGCATCTCCACGTAGGCAAGCAGATGGTGGCCGAAGGTGGTGGGCTGGGCCGCCTGCAGGTGGGTGAAGCCCGGCATCACCCAGTCTGCGTGCTCGGCGGCGCGATCGGCCAGCGCCCGCATCACCCCCAGCAGCTGCTGGTCCAGCCCGTCGATCGCATCGCGCACCCACAGCCGGACATCGAGTGCCACCTGGTCGTTGCGGCTGCGCGCGGTGTGCAGGCGCCGGGCGGGTTCGCCGATCTTCTCGGCCAGCCGCGCCTCGATGTTCATGTGGATATCCTCCAGCGCCTCGCTGAAGGTGAAGCTGCCGGCCGCGATCTCGGCGGCGATCGCATCCAGCCCGGCATGGATCGCCTCGCGGTCGGCCTCGCTGATGATGCCGGCCGCCGCCAGCATTGCCGCGTGCGCCCTTGAGCCGAGGATGTCCTGGCGCCACATCTTGCGGTCGAAGCCGATCGAGGC
>JADYYZ010000359.1 GCA_020853405.1 Acetobacteraceae bacterium | reverse complement strand
GCCTCGCGGCAGGCGCCGAGATAGTTTCGGAACTGCGCCACCACCGGCGCGACCGCGGCCGGATCGGCGGCGGCAGCGGGATCGAGCCGCCCGAGCGCTGCCCGCCAGGCGGCAGCGCGCGGCGCGCGTGCCGGCGCCTCGGCACGCAGCAGTTCGCGCGCCGACCATTCCTCGAAACTCATCTCCAGCAGCGGCAGGTCGAGCAGCCACTCGCCGGGATAGTCGACCAGTTCCAGCTGCACCATGCGCCGCGTGTTGCCGGTCTCGCGTTCGAGCCAGGCAGTGCCGGTCGCCTCGATCTCGAGCTCCAGCGCCAGCGCGGAAAGCCGCGTCGTCGGGCGCGGCCAGGCCGCGGCGGCGGCGAGGGCTGCGAAGGCATCCGCCAGCGGGAAGGCGCGCGTGCCCTCGGAAGCGGCCTCGCGAACGGCAGCAATGCGGCCTTCGGCGGCGGCGGGCAGCCTGGAAAGCCGCCGCGGGTCGCGTGCCGCCGCCAGCAGGTTGGCCGAGAGCGCGGTCGCGAACACGGTCTTGCCGGCGCGCGACAGGCCGGTCAGCGCAAGGCGCACCCGCTGTTGCGGCGGGCCGAGCAGCACGGCGCGGAGCGCCCGCGCCGTGCCGAGCAGTTCTTCCAGCGGATCGAACGCCACGAGCCTCAGGCGGCTTCGCGCATCGCCCGTGCCCGCATCGCCGCCGGGCGCGCGAGGCAGCGGTCGAGCCAGGCCTTCACCCTGGGGTACGAGGCCAGGTCGAACTTGTTGGCCCAGGCGCTGTACAGCACCGAGGCGACGTTCAGGTCGGCCGCGCTGAAACTGCTGCCCAGCAGATAGTCGCGCCCGTCCAGCACGCGCTCCAGCACCGCAAGCCGGTCGCGAAGTGCCGCGGCACCCGCCGCTGCCGCCTTGGCGTCGCGCTTTTCGGGCGGATAGAGATAGGTGTTGTAGCCCCAGGCCGACTGTGCCGGCTCGACCTCGGTCGCCACCCACAGCGTCCACATCTCGACCAGCGACAGCCCGTCGCCGGCCGGGATCAGCGCCGGCGCGCCCTTGCGCACCAGGTGCAGGTTGATCGCCAGCGACTCCCACATGCGAAGGTCGCCGTCCTGCATCGCCGGGATTTTCGCGTTCGGGTTCACCGAAGCGAACGAAGGCGCCTTCACGCCGGTCGTGAAGTCGGTGGATACGAGCTCGTAGGCAACGCCCGCCTCCTCGGCCGCCCACAGGCAGCGGAAGGCGCGCGATTTCGCGATCCCGTAGATCTTGATGGTCATGAACCGTTCCTTGCAAGGACATGCGCGGGCCGCCGCAGGCCGCGGGGCCGTGGGCAATCTGTGCCCTGAAGGCGCCGGGATCAATCGCTGTGGTCGCCCGAGGGCGGGCGAGGGTGCTTGCGGCGGCCGGCTGGCCGCGCTAGCCGACCGGCCATGACCGGCGGGGCCGCGACCTGGACGAATGCGCTGCTGATCGACCACGCGCTGTTCCGCGCTGCCTGGCGCAACCTTGCCGAGGTGGCGCCCGGGCGGCTCTATCGCAGCAACCATCCCCTGCCCGGTGCGCTGCGCGCCGCGGTGGCCCGGCACGGCATCCGCACCGTGATCAACCTGCGCGGCAGGCGCGACGATTGCGGATCGGATGTGCTGTCGCGGGCCGAGGCAGCGCGGCTCGGCCTCGTGCACCACGACGCACCACTGGAAAGCCGCGGCGCCCCGCATCGCGACCGGCTGCTGCGGCTGGTCGGCCTCTACCGCGAAAGCCCGGAGCCGATCCTGGTGCATTGCAAGTCGGGTGCCGACCGCGCCGGCCTTGCCGCCGGCGTATGGCTCGCCGCCAACGGCGCCACGCCCGCCCAGGCCGCCGCCCAGCTGAGCTGGCGGTTCGGCCATTTCTCGAAATCGCGCACCGGCATCCTGGACGCGTTCTTCGCGCTGTGGGCTGCCTTCCACCGCCGCCACCCCGCGATAGCGTTCGAGCGCTGGCTCGCCCTGCATTACGACGAGGAGGGGCTGCGCCCGCGCTTCCGTGCCGCCGGCGGGCTTTCCGGCTTCCTCAACGACCAGCTGCTGCGGCGGGAATAGTGCGTGATCGTCGGAGGCGGAATCGCCGGAGACGTGAATCACGCACTCGAACCAAGGCTTGCAGCGCGTGATCGCATCAATCCGAAGCGATCACGCGCCAGGCGCGGCCCGCGCTGCCGCCAGCACATGCGCGCGGTACAGGTCGCGGAGCTGCCGCGTGATCGGCCCCGGCAGCGTGCCGGCGCCGATCGCGCGCCCATCCAGCGCGCGCACCGGCGTCACGCCGCCGAAGGTGCCGGTAGCGAACGCCTCGTCGGCGTCATATATCTCGGCCAGGGTGATGTCGCGCTCGGCCGTTGCGATGTCGTGCTGCCTCGCCAGCGCCAGGATCTTGCCGCGGGTGATGCCCTTGAAGCAGTAGCGCCCGCTGCTGGTCGAAAGCCGGCCGTCCTTCACGATGAAGAAGTTCACCGAGTTGCACGACGCAACGAAGCCGTGCGGGTCGAGCATCAGCGCCTCGTCGGCACCGGCCGCGATCGCCTGCAGCAGCGCCTGGATCAGGTTCAGCCGGCTGTGGCTGTTGAGGTGGAAGTCGAACACGTCCGGCCCGCTGGTGCGGAAACTGCTGGTGAACAGGGAAAGGCCGGTGGTCTGGATCGACGGGTCGGGTGCCTTCCATTCGGCGACGATGGCGATGGTCGCCGGCCCGATGACGTTGCGCGGGTCCTGGTTCGGCGTCGATTTCGGCCCGCGCGTCACCATGATCCGCACATGCGCGCCATCGGTCATGGCGTTGGCCTGCACGGTCTCGTGCACCGCCGCCGCCAGCTCCTGCGGCGTGCGGCCGATATCGAGGGCGATCGAACGGGCGCCCGTGAACAGCCGCGCGATGTGCTCCTCCAGGAACACCAGCCGGCCTTGCACGACGCGCGCGGCATCCCACACGCCGTCGCCCAGCACGAAGCCGGAATCCATTATCGAAACCATCGCTTCCGCACGCGGCACCAGCCTGCCGTTCAGGTGCACCAGCACGCTCGCGTTTCTGGGATCCGAAATGTGGGTCTGCGCACCGGCCATGCTGGATGCTCCTCGCGATTCAGGCAGGGAAGGCGAGCCGCCGTTCCAACAGGGCGCTGGCCAGCATCGCCGGCCAGATCACGACGAAATACATCAGCGCGATCACCGTGAACACCTCCAGCGGCAGGTAGGTGTTGGCACTCATCAGCCTCGCCTCGTACATCAGCTCGGGCACCGCGATCACCGATGCCAGCGCGGTCATCTTGGCGACCTCGACCAGGCGGTTGGTGAAGGGCGGCAGCATGCGGCGGACCGCCTGCGGCAGGATGACGGTACGCAACAACGGCCACGGCCGCAGCCCCAGCGCCCGACCCGCATCCCACTGGCCGCGGCCGATGCCGAAGATGCCGCCGCGCCAGATTTCCGCACAGTAGGCGGAGGTGTTGAGCGCAAGCCCCAGCAGCGCCGAGGCGAACGGCGTCGGCTGGATGCCGGTGAGGATCGGGAACGCGAAGTGGAACCAGATCAGCTGCACCAGCACCGGGGTGTTGCGGAAGACCTCGATCCAGAGGCTGGCGGGCCAGTCGAGCAGCCGCCGCCCGGCGCCGCGGGCAAGCCCGATCGGCAGGCCGGCGCCGACGCCGATCGCGAACGCAAGCAGCCACAGCAGCACGGTGAGCCTCGCACCCCGCGCCAGCAGGTCGGCATTCTCCAGCACCGGGCCGAAATCGAACACGCTACGCCCCGAAACGCCGGAGCCGTGCCTCGACCCGGCGAAGCCCGAGGCTCGCCGCGGTCAGCACGATGAAGAACCCCACCGCGACGGCGGTGTACACTTCCAGCGGACGATAGGTGATGCTGGCCACCGTCATCGCGCGGTACAGCAGCTCGCCATAGGCGAGCGTGGCAGCGAGCACGGTGGTCTTGACCAGTTCGAACGCACGTTCGGTGAAAGGCGCGACCATCCGGCGCACCGCCTGCGGCAGCACCACGTGGCGCATGATCGAAACCCAGCGAAGGCCGAGCGCGCGCGAGGCTTCCCACTGGCCTGGCTCGATGCTGGCGATGCCGGCGCGGAAAACTTCGGCGAAGAACGCGCCCGACTGCACCGACAGCGCGAGCCAGGCGGCGATGAACGGCGACAGCGCGATGCCGCTGACCTGCGGCAGCGCGTAGAACACCCAGAACAGCTGCACCAGCGGCGGGGTCGCGCGCATGAACTCGATCACCGCGCGCGCCGGCCACGACAGCGCGCGGATGCCGCAAAGCCTCGCCAGCGCCAAGAGCAGCCCGACCAGCAGGCCGCCCGCGATCGAGGCGACCGACAGGATCAGCGTGTTGACCAGCCCGTCCAGCAGGTCGGGCAGGTAGCGGACGACGACGCCGAAGTCCCACGCGTAGCCCATCGCGGCGGCCGCGGCGCGGGCTTTCGCCTCAGCCTGTCTGTCCCCAGAGTTCCTGCATGATCGCGGGCGCGGTCTTCGGGTCGATCTGGCGCGAGACGAGATATGCCTCGTACAGTTTCTGGGTCACGCCGGTGGTGTAGAGATAGGCAAGGCACAGGCCCAGATAGTCGCGCCAGGTCTTGTCCGCCTCGCGCCGCACCCCTGCCGAGGTGCTGGAACCGCGGAACGGGCGCGGCAGCACCACCGTGCCACGCCGCACGCGGCGCTGCTGCATCACCAGCGCGGGGTGGAAGAAGGCGATCGCATCGACCCTGCCGGCGGCGAAGGCAGCGGTGGTCTCGTCGTTGTTCGGGAAGCGTTCGATCTTGGCGTGCGTCAGGCGCTGCGAGATGTCGCGCTCGGGCGAGGTGCCGAGGGTGGCGCCGATCCGCACCTCCGGCCGGTCGAGCTTGTCCCAGGTGCTGGCATCGAGCCCGTCGCGCACCAGCACGCCCTGTGCGTAGAAGAACATCGGCTGCACCGGGAAATCGACCGCCAGCGCCCGCTGCGGCGTCGCATCGAGCACGAACATCACGTCGAACTGGTTGGCCTGCAGCCCGGCGATGGCGTTGGCCCAGGTGGTTTCGACCGCCACCGGCTTCACGTTCATCTCGCGCGCGATCTCGATGCCGACGGCCCAGCCGATGCCGCTCCATTCGCCGCTGCGCTGGTCCTTGGCGAACCACGGCTCGCTCGGTGCGGCGCCGATCCTGAGCTCGCCGCGCGAGCGGATCTGGTCCCAGGTGCCGCCGGCCTGCGCCGCGGCGGGGCGCACCGCGGCCAGCGCCCCGGCAAGACCAAGCGAGCCCGCCAGCAGCACGCGGCGATCGGAAATCGGATACTCAGCCATGTTCCTGCTCCCCTGCGGCTGGCGGGAGCGTCGCGTGCGCTGCCTGCCCCGTCAATGCCGCCAGCGTCAGTCGCGCACCACCACCGCCACCGCGCCGATCACCAGCGCCGAGCCTGCCAGCAGCGGCGGGCCGAGCGGTTCGCCGAGCACCAGCGTGGACAGCAGAAGCCCCAGTACCGGCACGCCAAGAAACGCGAGCGAGGAAACAACGGCCGGCAGCTGGCGCGTGACCTCGGTCGCCGCCCAGGTGGCGAGCGGGCCAAGAATGCCGGCATAGGCGAGTGCGGCGAGGCTCGGAACGCCGACGCCGACACCGCCCGCGGGTTCGATCAGCACGGCGAGCGCCAGCAGCAGCAGCGTCGCCAGCGCGAACGCGAACGGCAGCAGCTGCAACGTCGACAGTACCGGCCGCGCCCTGCGCAGCATCGCGATCGCGATCGCCCAGGACAGCGAGGCGCCAAACAGCAGCGCATGCCCCGCTGCGGTGCCGCCCGCCTGCCAGTCGAGCGTCCAGGGATTGGCGATCACCGCGATACCGGCGACCCCGAACAGGACCGCGAGCAGCCGCCGCGGGCCGACCGCTTCGCCCAGGAACAGCGCGCCGATCGGCACCAGCCACAGCGAGGTGGTGTAGGCGAGCACGGCCGACCGCCCGGCCGGTACCACCATTAGTGCTGCCTGCAGGAGCGCGAAGAATCCGGCGATCTGGAACACGCCGATCGCGATGATCGGCGCAAGGTCGCTGCCTCGCGGCCGCGCGAGCCGGCCGGTCGCCACCAGCACCGCCAGCGCAACCACGGCGCAGATGCCGGCGCGAACGGTGGCGAACCAGACCGGGGTTGCCGCCGCGCCGCCCCATTTCAGGATGGGAAACGCAGCGCCGAACACCGCCACCGTGATCGCGAGATTGGCGAACTGTGCCGGACCCGGCTTCGCCTCGCTCATCGGCCCGCGGCGCGATCCGCCGTCGAACCGGCAGCCGGAACGGCGGCGCCACGGGAAACCGGGTTGCTCACCGGCGCAGTCTATGCGTGCGACCCGCGCCATGGACAGAGAAGGCCATGGACAGCAGCAGCCAGGGGCGCCATCTGTGCCGCATGGATGCACCGCCGGCCACGACGCTGCTGATCCGCACCGAGCCGGGCGATGCGCGCCTGACCCGCGCGGTCGCCGGCATCGACCACACCGGAAGCCCCGCCGAAGGCCGCGTGCCCGAGGAGCGGGCGCTGTCGATCTACCTGAACGGCCAGGAGATCGTCACCGCCATGACCATCGGCGATCATCCGGAGCATCTGGCGGTCGGGTTCCTGCTGAACCAGGGCATGCTGGCCCGCGAGGACCGCATCACCGCCGTCGATTTCGACAGCGAGCTGATGGTGGTGGTGGTCCGCACCGGGGCGCCGACGAACTACGAGCACAAGCTGCGCAAGCGCACCCAGACCTCGGGCTGCGCGCAGGGCACCAGCTTCGGCGACCTGATGGAGAAGCTCGAGGGGGTGACGCTGCCGCCGACCCCGGTCCGCACCAGCGCGCTCTACCGGCTGCTGCATACCGTCAATACCATGCCCTCGATCTACCTCGAAGCCGGCGCGATCCACGGCTGCGTGCTGGCGGAAGGGGCGACGCCGCTTGCCTATTTCGAGGATGTCGGCCGCCACAACGCGGTGGACAAGCTCGCGGGCTGGATGTGGCGCGCGGCCATCCCGGCCGGCGACAAGCTGCTGTACACCACCGGGCGGCTGACCAGCGAGATGGTGATCAAGACCGTGCGCATGGGCATCCCCACCCTGGTCAGCCGCTCGGGCTTCACCGCCTGGGGTGTCGATCTGGCGCGCCAGGCGGGGCTGACCCTGATCGGGCGCGCGCGGGGGCGGCGGTTCCTGGCGGTGTCGGGCGCCGGGCGGATCGTGTTCGACGCCGATCCTTCCTACGTGGCCGATGAAAGTGCGGCGCACCGGCGCAAGGCGGCCGGCCCCGATGACTGAGCATCCGGCGGCGTATCCGCCAACCGGCGGCGTGCTGCTGGCGGGCGGGCTCGCGCGCCGGATGGGCGGCGGTGACAAGCCGCTGGTCGAGGTGGCGGGCCGCACGCTGCTCGATCACGTGATCGCCCGGCTCGGCCCGCAGGTGGCGGGGCTGGTGCTGAACATCAACGGTGATCCGGCCCGCTTCGCTGCCTTCCACCTCGCGGTCGCGCCCGATCCGATCGCCGGCCATCCCGGACCGCTGGCAGGCGTGCTGGCCGGCATGGAGCATTTCGCCGCGCGCGGCATCGGCTGGATCGTCACCGTCGCCGCCGACACGCCGTTCATCCCGACCGACCTCGTGCGGCGCCTGCACGCGGCGCGCGGGCAGCATCCGGTCGCGGTCGCCTGCTCGGGCGGGCGCACCCAGCCGACGGTCGCGCTCTATGCCACCCGGCTCGCCGGCGACCTCCGCGCGAGCCTGCTCGCCGGCGAGCGCAAGATCGACCGCTGGACCGCCCGCCACGGCGAGGGCCGCGCGGCATGGCAGGACCAGCCGCTCGACCCGTTCTTCAACGTCAACACGCCCGAGGACGTGGCGCTGGCCGAGGCGCTTGCCGCCCGAGCTTGATCGGCGTGCACGATCAGCTCACAAGTGAGGCAGCGGCAATCCGGCGGCCGGCTGCCGGCAGGGAGGCACGAGGGTCATGCGTTCGTTCCTGATCGCGGTGGTGCTGGCGGCGGCCATGGGCGCCGGCGCCTATTACGTGCTCACCCAGGACTTCCAGGAATCATCGAGGGTCGCGTTCTCGACCACCGGCGTGCGGCTCAGCGACGTCGCCCGCCGCTGAGCGGGGCCGCGCCCACCACCTCGCGGGCATGCCGGGCGCCTCTCGGGTCGGCGTGGGCGCGGGGTGAAGCAACGCTTGGCGCGGGGCCGGGCGGCAGCGGAGCGCGATGAACGGGCCGGCGCGGGAAGGGGCGGGCGTGCTCTGGCTCGCAACCCTTGCGATGTTCACCCAGCAGGGGCTTGCCACCTACAGCAAGACCATCGTGCCGGTGATCGCGCCGGCGATGGCGGCGGGGCTTCAGGTCGACCCGGCATTCACCGGCGCCTGGGTGGCGATCGTCTCGTTCGCGGGCGTGCCGACGACGCTGGGCGCGGGCGGGATGATCCGCCGGTACGGCGCGCTCCGGCTCGCCGCGGCGGCGACGGCGCTGATGGGTTTCGGCCTGCTGCTGGGCGCGCCGCACCTTGGCACCGGCACGCTGGCGCTGCTGGCGCAGGCGGTCTCCGCGTTCGTGATCGGCGCCGCCTCGACCGTCTCCACGCCGGCGTCGTCGCACCTGCTGGCGCGGCTTTCCAGCCCGCGGCGGGCGCCGCTGGTGTTCAGCATCAAGCAGACCGGGGTGCCCGCGGGGCTGGCGCTGGCCGGCGCGCTGGGGCCGTGGCTGACCGCCAGATTCGGCTGGCAGGGCACGCTCGCGGCGTCGGGGCTGCTGTGCCTTGCGCTGGCGCTGGGGCTGGAGCCGGCGCGCGGGACGTTCGATGCCGATCGCGATCCGCGGGCGCCGGTCGGGTTCGCCGACGTGCGCGCGACCGTGATCGGCGTGCTGCGCCATCCCGGGCTGCGCCGGCTTGCGCTCACCTGCTTCGTGTTCGTCGGCCTTCAGATCACCGTGCAGTCGTTCCTGGTGCTGCACATGGTGAGCGCGCTCGGCTACCAGCTGGCCGAGGCCGGCTTCGTGTT
>JADYYZ010000358.1 GCA_020853405.1 Acetobacteraceae bacterium | reverse complement strand
GCCTGCCGCCGGTACGGGTGCGCGCGATAGACGCCAAGAATCCGCGCCTCGCGCGAGAAGAACTGCAGCTCCTCGAACGCATGGCGAAGGCCCAGCTGGTCGGGGTGGCCATCGACGTCGCACAGGAACTGGGTGGCGGTGAAGGCGCCGCCCAGCATGTAGCTCTCGAGCTTCGTCATGTTCACGCCGTTGGTCGCAAACCCGCCCAGCGCCTTGTACAGCGCCGCCGCTACGTTGCGCACCCGGAACACGAAGGTGGTGATCGTATCCGTCGCCTCCGGCCCCGGCATCGGCGCCCAGGGCGGCGACTTCTCGCGCGTGCAGACATAGAAGCGCGTGGTGTTGTGGCTCGCATCCTCGATATTGGTGGCCAGCACCTCGAGCCCGTAGATCTCGGCCGCGAGGCTCGAGGCGATCGCCGCGTCCTCGACGCCCCCCTTCTCGGCCACCAGCTGCGCCGCCCCGGCGGTATCCGCCTCGACCACCGCCTCGAGCGCCCATTTCGCCAGCGCACCCCGCACCTGGCCAAGCGCCACCGGGTGCGAGTGCGCGCGCCGGATCGTCTCCAGCGTCGCGCCCTTCGGCGCCAGCAGGCAGTGCTCGACCCGCTCGAAATGCTCGGCGACGACGTTGAGGCCGGATTCGGGCAGCAGCCGGTGGATGTCGGGCACCCTTCCGGCCAGCGAGTTCTCGCACGGCAGCATCGCCATGTCGGCCCGGCCTTCGCGCACGGCCGTGACGGCTGCCTCGAAACTGGGGGCGGGCAGTGTCGTCCAGCCCGGCCAGGCGGCGCGGCAGGCGAGGTCGGAGTAGGCGCCGGGCACCCCCTGGAACGCGATCATTCGGCTCAATGCCTGGCTCCCAGAATGCCGCGCGCGCGGTCGAGGTCGGCGGGCGTGTCCACTCCGAACGGCGCCGCCGGCACCCGCGCCGCCGCGATCACCATCCCCGCGGCCAGCGCCCGCAACTGCTCCAGCCGCTCGCGCTGCTCCAGCGACGACGGCGGCAGCGCGACATAGCGGTCGAGCGCGGCGCGGCGAAAGGCATAGACGCCGATGTGATGCCACAGGCCGCGCCAGGCCTCGGGCGCGTCGCTCCAGGGCACGGGCGCGCGCGAGAAATAGAGGCAGCGGGCAGTCGCGGCCGCGCCCTCGAACGCGCACACTGCCTTGACGGCGGCGGTGCGGGTCGCCTCGTCCTCGTCGATGATCGGCGCGACCAGGGTGGCGATCGCAACCTCGGGGTCGGAAAGCGGCGCCAGCACCGCCCGCAGGCTTTCGGGCGGCATCGTCGGCAGGTCGCCCTGGAAGTTCACCACCACGTCGTGCCGGCCCTCGGGGTCGAGCGCGGCGAGTGCGGCGTGCACGCGGTCGGTGCCGCTGGGCAGGTTCTCCGCGGTCAGCACGGCCCGCACGCCGGCCGCCTCGGCGGCGGCGGCGATCGCTTCATCGGCGGCGGCGACCGCCACCGGGCCGATCGCCGCCTCGCGCGCGCGATCGATCACATGCGCGATCATCGGCCGGCCCAGGATGTCGGCAAGCGGCTTGCCGGGCAGGCGCGACGCCGCCATGCGGGCCGGGATCACGACGATGGGATCGAGGCGGGAGATCGACACGGGATTGCAGGGCGCCGGCAGGAACCTTAAAGGGCCGCGACCATAGGTTTCGCGTCTTCCTCCTGCAAGGTCGCCCGATGACGCTCGATCAGCTCGCCGCCGTCGCCGAAGAAGCCGCCGATGCGGCCGGTGCTGCCATCCGCCCGCATTTCCGGAGCCAGCTCGCCGCCGAGCTGAAGGCCGACATGAGCCCGGTGACGCTGGCAGACCGGGCGGCCGAGGCAGCGATCCGCGCCGTGCTCGGCGCCCGCACGCCGGCGATCCCGATCCTGGGCGAGGAGGAGGGTGGCACCTTGCGCGAGGAAGGCGATCTGTGGGTGGTCGACCCGATCGACGGCACGCGCGCCTTCATCACCGGCAGGCCGCTGTTCGGCACCCTGATCGCGCTGGTGCGCCACGGCGTGCCGGTGATCGGCGTGATCGACCAGCCGAGCCTCGGCGAGCGCTGGGTGGGAATCGCCGGCCAGGCCACCCGCTTCGCCTCGCCGATCGGCGGCGCCGGCACCGCGCGCAGCCGCGCCTGCGGCCACCTCGCCGAGGCCGAGCTCGCCAGCACCAGCCCCGCGGTCTATGCCGGCGCCGACCGGCAGGGGTTGCAGCGCCTCTCCGGCCAGGTCCGGCGAACCAGCTGGGGCGGCGACTGCTACATCTACGGGCTGCTGGCGCTGGGGCTGATCGACATCGTCACCGATGCCACCATGCAGCCCTGGGACTGGGCGGCGCTGGTGCCGGTGGTGGAAGGCGCGGGCGGGCGCATGACCGACTGGCGGGGCGAGGCGCTGCGCTTCGGCACCGACGGGCGGGTGCTGGCGGTAGGGGATGCGCGCCTGCTGGCGCCTTCGATCGCCGAGCTTACCGATCGGTGATCGCGCGGCTTGCGCGAGGCGCCCCGGGCCGCGTTATCTAGGCCGAGCACCGCAACAGAGGCACCGCGCATGCATCGCCGTTCCACGCTCGCGCTTGCCCTCGGGCTCGGCCTGTCGCCGTTCGCGCCGCGCCCTGGGCGGGCGATGGCGCCCGGGCGGACGCACGCGCTGTCGCTTCTGGGCGAGCCGTCGCTGCCTGCGGATTTCGCCCATTTCCCCTGGGTCGATCCCGAGGCGCCGAAGGGCGGCACGGTGGTGCAGGGCGCGATCGGCAGTTTCGACAGTTTCAACCCGTTCATCATCCGCGGCACCCCGGCCGCCGGCATCACCCAGATCTACGACCAGCTGCTGGTCGCCAACCCGGACGAGGCCAGCACCGAATACGCCCACCTGGCCAGCACGATCGAGGTGGCGCCCGGCCGCGATGGCGTGACCTTCACGCTCCGCCCCGAGGCGCGCTGGCACGATGCAAAGCCGATCACCAGCGAGGACGTGGCCTGGAGCTTCGCGACCCTGCGCCAACACGGCAGGCCGTTCTATCGCGCCTACTGGGCCGACGTGACCGCCGTGGAAACGCCCGACCCGTCGCGCGTCGTGTTCCGCTTCCGCGACGGCTCGAACCGCGAACTGCCGCTGATCCTGGGCCAGCTGCAGGTGCTGCCGAAGCACTGGTGGCAGGGCCGCGACTTCACCCGCCCGCTTGGCGAGGCGCCGCTCGGCTCCGGCCCCTATCGCGTCGATGGCTTCGAGCTCGGGCGGACGCTGAGCTATCGCCGCGTCGAGGAGTACTGGGCGGCGAATCTGCCGACCGTTCGCGGCCAGAACAATTTCGACGTGATCCGCTACGAGTATTTCCGCGATACCACCGTCGCGTTCGAGGCGTTCAAGGCCGGCCGCACCGATTTCCGCAACGTCAATGTCGCGCTCGAATGGGCCACCGGCTACGATTTTCCGGCGGTGCGCAACGGCTTCGTCAGGAAGCTCGAAATCCCGCACCAACTGCCGACCGGGATGCAGGCCTTCGTGTTCAACATCCGCCGCGACCCCTTCAAGGACCGCCGCGTGCGCGAGGCGCTGGCCTTGATGTTCGACTTCGAATGGCTGAACGCCAACATCTTCTACGGCGCCTATACGCGCACCGCGTCGTACTTCTCGAACTCGCAGTTCGCCGCCAGCGGCATCCCCGAGGGTGCCGAGCTCGCGATCCTCGAGCCGTTCCGCAACCAGCTGCCGAAGGCGCTGTTCGAGAAGCCGTTCACCGTCCCCAGGACCGACGGTTCGGGCACCAACCGCGAGGGCATGCGGGCTGCGATCGGGCTGCTGCGCGAGGCAGGCTGGACGATCCGCGAACGCCGGCTGGTGAATGCTGCCGGCCAGCAGATGCGCTTCGAGATCCTGCTGAACTCGCCCAGTTTCGAGCGCGTCGCCAACCCCTATCGCGACTGGCTGTCGCGGCTCGGCATCGAGGTCTCGGTGCGCACCGTCGATCCCGCGCAGTTCCAGCGGCGCGAGGACGAGTTCGACTACGACATGATCGTCGACGTGTTCCCCCAGAGTTTCTCGCCCGGCAACGAGCAGCGCGACTACTGGACCTGCGAGAAGGCGCGCCAGCCTGGCAGCCGCAACACCATCGGTGTGTGCGATCCGGTGATCGACGCGCTGGTCGAGAAGGTGGTGGAGGCCGACAGCGAGCAGGCGCTGGTGCCGGCGGTCAGGGCGCTCGATCGGGTGCTGCTGTGGAACCATTTCGTGGTGCCGCAGTGGTACAGCCGCACATTCCGCCTCGCCTTCTGGGACATTTTCGGCAGGCCCCAGCGCACGCCGCGCTACGGCATCGGCTTCAATGCCTGGTGGGTGGATGCCGCCAAGGCGGCACGCATCGCCGCCGAGCGGCGCTGAGCGCGCGCATCCCGCCTTGGCCGCCTACATCCTTCGCCGCATCGGCCTGATGGTGCCGACGCTGTTCGGCATCATCCTGATCAATTTCGCGGTGGTGCAGTTCGCGCCCGGCGGGCCGATCGAGCAGCTGCTGGCGGAAGCGCGCGGCGAGGGCAACGTCACCGCCCGCTTCACCGGCGAGGCGCAGGGCGAGACGCGGACCACGGCGCAGGCGCGCGACCAGGGCGCGGGCACGAGCCGCTATCGTGGCGCCCAGGGGGTCGATCCCGCCTATATCCGGGAGCTCGAGCGCCAGTTCGGGTTCGACCGCCCGGCGCCCGAACGCTTCCTCAAGATGCTGGGCGACTATCTGCGCTTCGATTTCGGCCGGTCGTGGTTCCGCGACCGGCCGGTGCTGCAGCTGATGATCGAGAAACTGCCGGTCTCGATCTCGCTCGGCCTGTGGTCGACGCTGCTGATCTACCTGATCTGCGTGCCGCTCGGCATCGCCAAGGCGGTGCGCGACGGCTCGCGCTTCGACCTGTCCACCTCCACCGTGATCCTGGCCTGCTACGCGATCCCCGACTTCCTGTTCGCGATCCTGCTGGTGGTGCTGTTCGCCGGCGGCAGTTTCGTGCAGTGGTTTCCGCTGCGCGGCCTCGTCAGTTCCGATTTTTCGGAACTCAGCCTGGCCGGCCGCGCGCTCGACTATGCCTGGCACATGGTGCTGCCGCTGACGGCGCTGGTGATCGGCGGGTTCGCGACGCTCACGCTGCTGACCAAGAACTTCTTCATCGAGGAGATTTCCAAGCAGTACGTGCAGACCGCGCGGGCCAAGGGCTGCACGGAACGGCGGGTGCTGTACGGGCACGTGTTCCGCAATGCGATGCTGCTGATCATCGCCGGCCTGCCTGGCGCCTTCATCGGCATCCTGTTCACCGGGGCGGTGCTGATCGAGACCATCTTCTCGCTCGACGGGCTTGGGCTGCTGGCGCTGGAAAGCGCGCTCCGGCGCGATTATCCGGTGCTGTTCGCGACCCTCTATATCTCCAGCCTGGTCGGGCTTTTCACCCAGCTGATGGGCGACGTGCTGTACATGGTGGTCGATCCGCGCATCGACTTCGAGGCGCGCTAGATGCGCCTGTCCCCGCTCAACCAGCGACGCTGGGCGAATTTCCGCGCCAACCGGCGCGGCTACTGCAGCGCCATCATCTTCGCGGCGCTGTTCGTGCTGACGATGGGTGCCGAGTTCCTGGCCAACGACCGGCCGCTGGTGGTGCGCTACGACGGGGCGTGGTTCTTCCCCGTGCTGGCCGACCATGACGAGACCGATTTCGGCGGCGACCTGCCGGTGGCCGCCGACTTCAAGGATCCGCTGATCGAAGGCAACATCGCGCGCCACGGCTTCGCGATCTGGCCGCCGATCCGCTACGACTACCGGAGCCTCGTGCGCGACCTCGGCCGGCCCTCGCCGGCACCGCCCAGCTGGGGCAATATCCTCGGCACCGACGACCAGGCGCGCGATGTCGCCGCGCGCGTGATCTACGGCCTGCGCCTCGGCGTGCTGTTCGGCTTCACGCTGACCATCCTGTCGACCGTGATCGGCGTGCTGGCGGGTGCCGTGCAGGGCTTCTATGGCGGCCTCGTTGACCTGTTCTTCCAGCGCTTCATCGAGATCTGGTCGGGCATGCCGAGGCTCTATCTGCTGATCATCCTCGGCAGTTTCATCGTGCCCGGCTTCTGGGTACTGCTGATCCTGCTGCTGCTGTTCAGCTGGACCTCGCTGGTCGGCGTCGTGCGCGCGGAATTCCTGCGCGCGCGCAACTTCGACTATGTGCGGGCGGCCCGCGCGCTCGGCGTCGGAGACGCGAAGATCATGTTCCGCCACCTGCTGCCGAACGCCATGGTCGCCACCCTCACCTCGATGCCGTTCATCCTGTCGGGTTCGCTCGTCACGCTTTCGGCGCTGGATTTCCTGGGCTTCGGGCTGCCTCCCGGCTCGCCCTCGCTCGGCGAGCTGGTGTTGCAGGGCAAGAACAACCTGCAGGCGCCGTGGCTCGGCGTCACCGCCTTCGTCTCGCTCGGGCTGCTGCTGATGCTGCTGGTGTTCGTGGGCGAGGCGGTGCGCGATGCGTTCGACCCGCGCAAACTGCCGGGAGGCGGGCGATGAGCCTGCTCGAGGTCAGCGATCTCGCCGTCTCGTTCCATGCCGCCGGGCGCGACGTGGCCGCGGTCGAGGGCGTCTCGTTCACGCTGGAGCGGGGCGAGATCCTGGCCCTGGTCGGGGAGAGCGGTTCGGGCAAATCGGTCACCGCGCTCTCGGTGCTGCAGCTGCTTGCCTATCCGTCGGCGTTCCACCCGAAGGGCAGCATCCTGCTCGACGGCAAGCAGATGATCGGGGCCGCCGAGGCCGACCTGCGCGAGGCGCGCGGCGGCCGGGTCGGCATGATCTTCCCGGAGCCGATGACCAGCCTCAACCCGTTGCACACGATCGAGACCCAGATCGCCGAGGCGATCACGCTGCATCGCCCGCTGAAGGGCGCGGCGCTCAGGGCGCGGGTGATCGAGCTGCTGCGCCGGGCCGGCTTCGCCAACGCCGAATCCCGGCTTTCCGCCTATCCGCACCAGATGTCGGGTGGCCAGCGCCAGCGGGTGATGATCGCGATGGCGCTGGCCAACGACCCCGCGCTGCTGATCGCCGACGAGCCGACCACCGCGCTCGACGTCACCATCCAGGCGCAGATTCTCGAGCTGCTGGTGCGGCTGAAGTCGGACCTCGGCATGGCGCTGCTGCTGATCACGCACGACCTGTCGATCGTGCGGCGCTTCGCGGACCGGGTGTGCGTGATGCGCCAGGGCCGCATCGTCGAGGCGGGGCCGGCGGCGGGCGTGTTCGCCGACCCCAAGCACCCGTACACGCAGATGCTGCTGGAAGCCGAACCCACGGGCGCGCCGCGCCCGGTCGCCGCCGATGCGCCGTCGGTGGTCGAGGCCGAGGCGGTGCGCGTCGCCTTTCCCGTGCGGGCCGGGCTGTTGCGCCGCAAGGTTTCCGAGATCGTCGCCTGCGACGGCGTGACGCTTGCGGTCCGGCGCGGCGAGACGGTGGGCCTGGTCGGCGAGAGCGGGTCGGGCAAGACCACGCTGGGGCTCGCGCTGCTGCGGCTGCTCGACGCCTCCGGCCAGGTGCGTTTCCGCGGCAGCGCCATCACCGGCCTGTCGCGCCGCGCCATGCGCCCGCTCCGGCGCGGCATGCAGATCGTGTTCCAGGACCCCTACGGCTCGCTCAGCCCGCGCATGACGGTCGAGGAGATCATCGCCGAGGGCCTGTCGGTGCACGAACCCGCGCTGTCAGGCAGCGAACGCTCGCGCCGGGCCGCCACCGCGCTCGAGGAGGTCGGCCTCGATCCCCAGCTGGCGGCGCGCTACCCGCACGAGTTCAGCGGCGGCCAGCGCCAGCGCATCGCGATCGCGCGCGCGATGGTGCTGAAGCCGGATTTCGTCGTGCTGGATGAGCCGACCAGCGCGCTCGACATGAGCGTGCAGGCGCAGATCGTCGAGCTGCTGCGCGGCCTGCAGGACCGCCACGGCCTCGCCTATCTGTTCATCAGCCACGACCTGCGCGTGGTGCGGGCGATGGCGCACCAGCTGCTGGTGCTGAAGGACGGCAAGGTGGTCGAGGCCGGCCCGGCCGAGCG
>JADYYZ010000357.1 GCA_020853405.1 Acetobacteraceae bacterium | reverse complement strand
GCTTCTCGCGCGATGTGACCACCCCCTTCGTGCAGGCGTTCGAGCGTGCCCACCCCGGCACCAAGGTCGAGGTGCAGAACCGCAACACGGCAGCCGCCGTCGCCTTCCTGCGCGAGACCCGCACCGCGCCTCCCGACCTGTTCTGGGCCAGCGCGCCGGATGCGTTCGAGGTGCTGAAGCGCAACAACCTGCTGGCCAAGCCGGCGATCGACACCGCCGGCATCCCCCCCCGCATCGGCGCCCAGCCGACGCATGACCCCGACGGCCGCTATTTCGGGTTCGCGGTGTCCGGCTACGGCATGATGTACAACACGCGCTACATGCGCGCGAACCGGCTGCCGGTGCCCAAGGAATGGGCCGACCTGAAGAACCCGATCTACCAGAACCATGTCGGCATCAGCGCGCCGTCGCGTTCGGGCACCACGCACCTGACGATCGAGACCATCCTGCAGGGCGAGGGCTGGGACGCCGGCTGGGCACAGATGCTGGAGATCGCCGGCAATTTCGCCCAGGTCAGCGACCGCAGTTTCGGCGTGCCCGATGCGGTGAACAGCGGCCAGTACGGCATCGGCATCGTGATCGATTTCTTCGGCCTTGCGGCCAAGGCATCGGGCTTCCCGGTGGAGTTCGTCTATCCCAGCGTCACCACCCTGGTGCCGGCCAACATCGCGATGATCGAGGGTGCGCCCAATCCGAACGCGGCCCGCGCCTTCATCAATTTCCTGCTCTCGCCGGCCGGCCAGGAGGTGCTGCTGGATCCAAAGGTGATGCGCCTGCCGGTCCGCCCCGAGGTCTATGCCAAGGCGCCGGCCGGGTTCCCGAACCCCTTCTCCAACACCTCGCTGGGCGCGCGGGTGAAGTTCGACAACGAGGTCTCGGAAGCGCGCTACGAGCTGGTGAACAGCCTGTTCGACCGGATGATCACCTTCCGCCTGCGCGAGCTGACCGATGCCTGGAAGGCCGTGCACGCCGCCGAGGCCCAGCTGGCGCGGCGCGACAATGCCGAGGCGCGGGGCCTCGTCGCGCAGGCCCGCAAACTGCTGACCCGGGTGCCGGTCAGCGAGGCCGAGGCCGCCGACCCGGCGATCGCCGGCGCCTTCCAGCCGAAGCGGGCCGACCGCCCGGCCGGGCCGCGCCAGGCGCAGCTCGAGGAGGAGTGGGACCGCGCGGCACTCGCCGCCTACACCGAGGCGCGCCAGCTCGCCGAACGCGCGCAGCGCGCCGGCTGATCGCAAAGCGGTGACCGCGGCCGCGCTTCCAGGCCTGGCCGGCGCCGGCAGGCGCCGCGGGCTTGGCGCCTCGCCTGTACAGATCGCGGCCGCCGGCCTGATCGTTCTGTTCCTGGCGCTGTTCATGGTGGTGCCGGTCGGGCGCGTGTTCGTCGCCGCCTTCGCCGACGGCGAGGGCGGCATCACCCTCGTGCATTTCGGCGACTTCTTCCGCACCAGCCTGTTCCGCGAAAGCTTCGCCAACAGCCTCTATGTCGCGAGCGTGAGCGTCGTCGTCGCCTCGGCCATCGCGGTGCCGCTGGCGGTGATCACGACCCGCTTCCAGCTGCCTGGCGCCGGCATCGTGCATACGCTGGGCGTGCTGCCGCTGGTGATGCCGCCCTTCGTCGGCGCCATCGCCATGCAGCTGGTGTTCGGCCGCAACGGCACGGTCAACCTCCTGCTGCTGGATGCGTTCGACTTCCGCCTGAACGTGATGGAGGGGCTGAACGGCGTCATCTTCGTCGAATCGGTGCATTACTTCCCCTTCATCCTGATGAATCTTTCCGCCTCGCTGTCCAACATCGACGTCGCGATGGAGGAGGCGGGGCAGAACCTTGGCGCGCGGGGCTTCACCCTGGTGCGGCGGATCGTGCTGCCGCTGGCGATGCCGGGCTACCTGGCCGGCGCCTCGCTGGTGTTCGTGAAGGTGTTCGACGACCTCGCGACGCCGCTGCTGCTGAACGTCACCAACATGCTGGCACCGCAGGCCTATCTCAGGGTCACCTCGGTCGGGCTCGGCGACCCCATGGGGTATGTGATCAGCGTGATCCTGGTCGGGGTCTCGGTCGCGGCGATGGCGGCATCGGCGCTGCTGCTGCGCGGGCGCGACTATGCGACGCAGCAGCGGGGCGGCGGCGGGCTCGGCAGGCGGAAACTGTCGGGGGGCGCGCGGATCGCGGCCTGGGCCTTCATCATCGTCACCCTGCTGCTGGTGCTGGCGCCGCATGCCGGCATCCTGCTGCTGAGCCTCGCCACGGTGTGGTCGTTCAGCCCGCTGCCCGATGGCTTCACGCTGGCCCACTACGCCACCGTGCTGAGCGAATCGCCGCAGTTCCTGACCAACACGCTGCTCTATTGCGGCGGCGCCGGCGTGATCGACGTGATCCTCGGCACGCTGATCGCCTGGCTGGTGCTGCGCACGCGCCTGCCGGGGCGGCAGCTGCTGGACAGCGCCGCGATGGCGGCCCTTGCCGTGCCCGGCCTCGTGCTGGGCATCGGCATCCTGCGCACCTATTTCGGGGTGACGCTGCCCGATGGCACGTCGCTTGCCACCTCCGGCCTGATGCTGACGATCGTCTATGCCGTGCGCCGCCTGCCCTACGCGCTGCGGGCGGCCTCGGCAGCACTCCAGCAGGTGCATCTGAGCCTCGAGGAGGCGGCCGAGAACATGGGCGCGGGCAAGGCCACGACGCTGGCCCGCATCGTCGTGCCGCTGATGGCGGGCGGCATCGCCGCCGCGTTCGTGACCAGTTTCGCGACCGCCGCCGTCGAACTTTCGGCCACGCTGGTGCTGGTGACGCGCGATGCCGCGGCGCCACTCTCGTTCGGCATCTACGTCTTCATGCAGAGCCCGGCCGGCCGCGGCCCGGGCGCGGCGCTGGGCGTGATCGCGGTGGTCACGGTCGCGATCTGCACCTTTGCCGCCCATCGCATCAGCGAGGCCGAGCGCGCCCGGCGCAGCCGTACCGCGGGAGCAGCCGCATGAGTACCACCCGATGAGCGCGGCCGGCGTCGAGATCGAGCGCGTGTCGTTCGCGTACGGGGCGACCCCGATCCTGCGCGACGTGTCGCTGTCGATCGGCAAGGGCGAGTTCTTCGCCTTCCTTGGCCCGTCGGGCAGCGGCAAGACCACGCTGTTGCGGCTGATCGCGGGCTTTGGCGCGCCGCAATCGGGGCGCATCCTGATCGGCGGGCGCGATGCGACGAACGAGCCGCCCTGGGTGCGCAATGTCGGCATGGTGTTCCAGAGCTACGCGCTGTGGCCGCACATGAGCGTCGGCCAGAACGTCGCCTTCGGGCTGGAGCGCCGGCGCGTGCCGCGGGCCGAACGCGAGACCCGCGTGCGCGCCGCGCTCGACCTGGTCGGGCTTGTGCATCTGATCGACCGGCGCCCGGCGCAGCTCTCCGGCGGCCAGCAGCAGCGCGTGGCGATCGCGCGCACGCTGGCGATCGAGCCCGACGTGCTGCTGCTGGACGAGCCGCTGTCGAACCTCGATGCCGGGCTGCGTGCCGGCGTGCGCGCCGAGCTGGTGGCGCTGCAGCGTCGGCTCGGCCTCACCACCATCCTGGTCACCCACGACCAGGAGGAAGCGAACGCGGCGGCCGACCGCATGGCGGTGCTGAACGATGGCGGCGTGCTGCAGGTGGGAAGCCCGCCGGAACTCTATGACCGGCCGGCCAACCGCTTCGTCGCCGGCTTCCTGGGCACCGCCAACCTGGTCGATGGCGAGGTGCGCGACAGTGCCTTCGTTGCCGGCGGGCTGAGCCTCGGGCTGCCCGAGCCGACCGCGCCCGGCGCCGCCACGCTCGCGATCCGCCCGCAGGCGCTCCGCCTGCTGCGGGACGGTGCCGCGCCGTTCCGCGCCCGCATCGCCGATACGGAGTTCCTGGGCGGGCATGTGCGCTACGGGCTGGAGGTCGCGGGCCTGCGGCTGGTGACCGAGGAGCCGCATCGGCGCGGCACGCCGACGCTTGCGCCGGGCACCGAGGTCGGGCTTGCGATCGACCTCGCCCAGGCCAGCCTGCTTCGGCAATGATCGCAGGGCACGACCGGGAAGGAACCGAACGAATGCACCGCCGCCTGCTTCTCGCCGCGCTCGGCGCGGCTGCCGTCTCGCTGCTGCCGGCCGCAAGGGCATCCGCCCAGGGCACGCTCAACCTCTACTGCTCGGTGCAGATCGAGTGGTGCCAGGCGATCGCCACCAACTTCCAGCGCGACACCGGCATCCGCGTGAACATGACGCAGCGCGGCTCGGGCGAGACGCTGGCAGCGATCCGGGCGGAGTCGCAGAACCCGCGCGGCGACGTGTGGTTCGGCGGCACCGGCGATCCGCACCTGGCCGCGGCCGAGGAGAACCTGACGCAAGCCTATGAAAGCCCCAACAACGCCAACCTGCATTCCTGGGCGCTGAAGCAATGGCAGCAGTCGGGCAAGCGGGCGGTCGGCGTCTATGCCGGCGCGGTCGGCTTCGGCTTCAACACCGAACTGCTGGCGCGCAAGAACATCGCCCCGCCCGCCTGCTGGGCCGACCTGCTCGACCCGCGCTTCAAGGGCGAGATCCAGATCGCCAACCCCAACTCCTCCGGCACCGCCTATGTCGTGATCGCGACGCTGGTGCAGCTGATGGGCGAGGACGAGGCGTTCGCCTTCCTGCGCCGGATGCACCCCAATGTGAACGCCTATGCGCGCTCGGGCACCGGCCCGATCAAGGCGGTGGCGCGGGGCGAGACCGGGGTCTCGATCTCCTTCGTCCACGACGCGGTGACCGAGAAGAACGCGGGCTTCCCGGTGGCCTGGGCGACGCCCTGCGAGGGCACCGGCTACGAGATCGGCTCGATGTCGATCCTGCGCGGGGCGCGCAACCTGGCGCCGGCCCGGCGCTTCTACGACTGGGCGCTGACCGAGGCAGCCCAGCGCCTGGGCTTCGAGGCGGGCGGCCAGCTGCAGACCCCATCGAACCGCAATGCGCCGCTGCCGCCGAACGCGCCCGACCTGTCGAAGATCAGGCTGATCGACTACGACTTCGCGAAGTTCGGCAGCGCTGCCGAACGCCGCCGCCTGATCGAGCGGTGGGACCGCGAGGTCGGCGCCCTGCCCCGCTGAAACCAACCCTGAAACCAACCCTGAAACCGGCCCTGAACCCGGCCCTGAACCCGCACCAGGAGCGACCATCATGCTGCTGAGGCTCGTCGCCGCGACGCTGCTGGCCGCTGCTGCCAGCACGGCTGCATCCGCCCAGGGCAGCCTTTCCATGCTGTGCGCGCCCGCCGCCGACTGGTGCGAGGCGATCGCCACCGCCTTCCAGCGCGACAGCGGCGTCCGGGTCAGCATGACGCGCAAGTCGGCCGGCGAGATCCTCGCGCAGGTGCGGGCGGAATCGGCCAACCCGCGCACCGACATCTGGTTCGGCGGCTCGTCGGAGACCCACATCACGGCAGGCCAGGCCAACCTGCTGCAGCCCTACACCTCGCCCAACATGGCCGGCCTCTACGACTGGGCGAAGCGGGTGCATGCGATGTCGGGCGAACGCTGCGTCGGCGTCTCCTCGGGCGCGATCGGCATCAGCTGGAACCGCGAACTGATGGCGCGCAAGACCCTGCCCGCCCCGGGAAGCTGGGCGGACCTGCTGAACCCTGCCTATCGCGGCGAGATCCAGCTGCCCAACCCGAACTCGTCGGGCACCGCCTACACCATCATCGCCGGCCTGATCCAGCTGTGGGACGAGGACCGCGCGTTCGACTATCTGCGCCGGCTCAATCCCAACGTGAACGCCTATACGCGCTCGGGTGCTGCCCCGATGCAGGCGGTGGCGCGCGGCGAAACCGCGCTCGCGGCAAGCTTCAACATGGAGGCCATCTCCATGCAGCAGGCCGGCTTCCCGATCGAGATCGCCTATCCGTCCGAGGGCACGTCGTACGAGGTCGCGTGCATGTCGATCATCCGGGGGGCGCGCAACCTCGCGCAGGCGCGGCGCTTCTATGACTGGTACCTGACGCCGGCGGCGATGGATATCGGGCCGAAGGTGAACCAGTGGCATGTGCCCGCGCACCGCGATGCGACGCCCGATCCGCGCATTCCCGACCTCACGAAGATCAAGCTGATCGACTACGACTTCGCGAAGTTCGGCGATGCCAACATGCGCCGGCACGTGCTGGAACGCTGGGACCGCGAGATCGGCACCCTGCCGCGCTAGGCAGCGATGCCGGGGCGGGTGCATCCCTCGCTGCTGGCCTGGCTGCTGGCCGCCTCGGGCGTGGCCATCCTGCCCTGGCACATGCAGCAGGACGGGCTGACGCCCGCCGGGCTCTGGGGCCTCGGCGCCGAGGACCCGGAAGCCGCCTCGGCGCTGTGGCAGGCGCTGG
>JADYYZ010000356.1 GCA_020853405.1 Acetobacteraceae bacterium | reverse complement strand
GGCACCCGCAAGGCAAGGCGCCGGACCGCGACCTCACGCATCGGCTCAGCCCGGGAACGCTTCGCCAAGGTCGATGCGCACGCCGGCGGCAAGCGTCACGGTGGGCTGGAAACTCTCGGTGATGCGTGCCCGCGCCACACCGTCCGACAGGTCCTCGACCACCGCGCGCGCGATCACCGCGTTGGCCTGGCCGCGCACCACGGCGACCTGGCCGATGCGCGCAAGGCGGATATCGAGCGCGAGATCGAGCCGCACGCCGGGTCGTGCCGGCGCCGGCGCGACCAGGCGTGCCGGAATGACCCGATCGACCGGGGCGTGCGCGGCCATCAGCAGGCACACGCGCACCAGCCCGTTCATCGCCGCCTCGGCCTCGCTGCGGTCGCGGTCGATGCGGCTGAACAGGAAGTCCACCAGCCCCTGCTGCGTGCGCCGAAGGTCGAGCGGCTGGTCGCCCCATTGCGGCAGGCCGGCGAGCTGCGAAAGCGGTGCCGGGGCGTCGAACTCCGACAGGAGCTCGGCCCAGGCCAGGCGGATCGCGGGCGCCGTCTCGCCGAATGCCTCGTGCAGGCAGGCGGCGACCTGGCCGATCTGCTCGATTTCCGCGACCGCAAGGCGCGACAGTTCCGGCCTTCCATGGTCGCCCGCCGCCAGGTCGCCAAGGCTTGCGGTCTCGGCCAGCGCCCGGTGCGTGACGGAAAGGTCCATTGCCGCAATCGCGCCGAGGTCGATCTGCATCACCGCCACGCGCCGCTGCTCCAGCACCGCTGCCTGGGCGGCGGTGGCCCGCGCGACCGCGGCCAGCATCCTGCCCATCGCCGCCGCCTGCGCCGCCCGCGCCGCGTGGGCCGCTGCCCGGGCGCGGGCTGCCGCGAGCGCCGCGCGCGCCGCCTCCAGCCGGTCGATCACGCGCACCCGCTCGAGCACCGCGGGGAACCAGGCCACCGGCGCGTCACGCAGCAGCCCGACATAATCGCGCACCTCCTCCGGTACCGCCTGGTGCTCGCCCAGGCACACCGAAACCGGCGACGGGGCAAGGGCTGCCGAGCTTTCGAACACCGGCAACTCATCGACCCGGTCGGCCCGCGGCGGCCGGCGGAACATGATCGCGCTGACATGCTGGGCGATGGTGGCCCGGCGCCGTGCGTTCAGGGCCGCGACCCGTGCCTCCTCCTCGGCCAGAAGGGCAGCGGCAACGCCCACATCGTGGCGTGCCTCCTCCAGCTCGACATTGACGGTTCGCAGCCTGACATCGGCGATGCCGATCTGGCGGATCAGCTCGGTACGCGCCTCGCGCGCATCCTGGACAAGGCCTTCGTACAGGCTGACCCGCCCCTCGACCAGGCGCATCTGCGCGATGGCGTTGTCGATGGCACGCACGGCAGCGCTGAAATAGTCGGCCTCGTGGCGGTTGCTCGCTTCGTCGAGCGCATCGAGGTCGTCGTATTCCTGCTGTGCCGGCGGCTTCTTCATGTCGGCCAGCACGTCGGCGACACTGCCCTTGATGCGCGGCGCGGGCGGCTCGCCCGCGGGCCGGTAGCGATAGCCCGGCGCGGGCAGATCCCCGAGCGCAATCCCCTTGGGCCGCGTGCCGACGCCAGCATCGCCAAGCAGCCCGGCCAGGGTGTTCAGCACGGTGAGTTTGCCGGCCAGTGCCGTGTTGTAGGCTTCGACCGACGGCGCCGGCTTCAGCCGTTCGGCAACGGTCGCGGTGCGCTCGACCAGGCCGGGGATGGCGAGCTGGGCACGCACGTCGGAGATGCCGATGCGCGTCGCCTCGATCGAGCGCAGCGCGCCGACGCTGACACTGGACTGCTGCAGCTCGCGCCGGGCGGTCAGCCGCACGCCCGAGAGATCGGTCGTGGCGCTCGTGCCCGAAAGCGTTGTCATGGTCATGAACTGCGGCGTCGCGAACGCCATCGTCGTCCGCGCCGTGGTGAATCGCTGCGGTGTCGCGCCCGGCTGGGTGGGCGCCGGCGTAGTCCGCTTCGGCACGGTCTGCAGCGGATCATCGGGGTCACGGCGGAAGTCGATCTGGTAGGCGGTCTTGAGGTAGGTCGCGATGTCGGCGCTGCGCGCGCGCGCGCTCTCCTCGCGCACCGCAAGGTCGGCCAGCGCCGGCGAGGTCACCAGCCGCGACGCGGTATCGGCGCCAAGCATGAGCTGGCGTACGCGGTAGATGTCGGCGCGCGCCCGCACGAAGCCGAGATCGATGGTGTCGTTGGTGGCCTTCAGCCGTGCCTCGAGCTCGGCGACGAAGCCGTCGATGCCGCCGTCATCCAGGATGGTGAAATCGGCAGCGAGGAATGGTTGCGCCCAGCGCGCCCGCAGATCGCGCACCGCGATCGCCGTGCGCACGCCGCCCGCCTCCACCGTGCCGAAATCGGCTTCGCCCGGCAGTGCGATGTCGCCCGCCGGCACGAACGGCCAGCCCGGCCCGGACAACAGCGTGTCGCGCAGGGTCGCACCCTGCGGCGCATCATCGCCGATCCAGACCGTTTCCATGCCATCGGCGGTGATGCGGCCAAGCGGCCCCCAGTCGATGGTGCCGCCGCGCTGGGCGATCTCGATGCCGTCGGCAATGATGCCGGCAAGGCCCGTGCCGGTGGTGCTCCAGCGCGCCTCGGCGGGAACCTCCAGCCGCACCCATCGGCCGGCGGCCGGCAGGGCGGACTGTCTGCGCTGGGCGACGTTCGGATCGTTCGCGGCGATCGGCAGGCTGGCAGCATCGCCCCAGAAGACGCCGAGCGAGAAATCGCCGGTGCCGTCCGGCCTGGTGTTGCGGCCGATGCGCAAGCTGAAGCCGGTAAGGTTCGCCGGATCGACGATGCGCGCCCACAGATACAACCGGTCGCCAGGATTGAGCGCCAGCGTGCTGCCCGCACCCAGCATGGTCTGCGCGCGCGTGGCGAGGCCGGCAGTGCTGCGCCGCACCCGCGTGCAGGTGATCGGCCCGCGCAGTGTCGGATAGGGGTTGACCTCGTCCTCGCCGATATCCTCGGCCGGCCAGGCGGGGCGCTGGCCGGTCGCGGAATCGCGCAGGATGTCGCGGCGCCGGCGCACCAGTTCGCGCCGCACCAGCCAGTCGGTGCGGTCGGCGACATAGCGCGCCATCGCCCGCGCGAACGCGGGATCGACCAGGGCGACCTCCAGCAGGCCCGGTTCGTAGACCGATGCCGGCACCGGCGCCAGCAGCTCGACACTGTCGGGCACATCGAGGCTGATCGGCGAAAGCGGCCCGCTCTCCTCGACCGCGAGCTCGATCTGGTCGAGCGGGACCGGCGCGGCGCTGAGCGTGAAGCCGGCCGGGAACACTGCCTGGCGACGCAGGGTCAGATCGACCATCTCCGCCGGCAGGAACCCGACCGGCGGCAGTTCGCGGAACGCCTGCGCGAAGGTCGCCGCCCGGAAATCGGGCAACGCCCCGATCTGTTCCATGAACTGCGCGAGCTGCGCCTGCCACAGCAGCGGCGTGCCGGCGCCGGGCACGAGCGCGGTGCGCGGCTTCGCCTGGCCGCCCATGCGCAGCACCGCGCCGCGATCGATGAAGTCGAGCCGCCAGTCCGTGGTGAAGCCGATCAGCGCCAGCGGCACCCCGAGCGCCTGCCAGGGATGCAGGCGCTGCTGGGGGAACATCCGCTCGACATCGAACACGGCATAGGCAAGGCGGTTGCGGCGCATCGGCCCCGGTGCCGGCAGCGCGTAATCGGGGCCGCCGGCGCGCGCGCGGAGCTCGGATGGCCAGAAGAACAGGGCCAGCCGGCAGCCGTCGATGCGCTGCAGATCGTCATACGGATCATCGCGCGGGTCGGGCGGGCAGCTATCGCGCGGGCTGGCATCGAGCACGGCCGTGACCGGTTCGGCAACCAGCACGGCGGCGCGCGGCAGGTCGGCGGCAGCCGGTGCTGCCAGCAGCTGGCCGAGGTTCGGGCCGGCACGGCGCGGGCGCGGCGGGAACAGCGGGCCATCGCCGGTATCGCCGGCGCCGGGCGAATCGTCGGTGCCGCCGGCCGGGTCACCGGCCGCGATCGCATCCAGCTGATCGACGCGGGCGAACACCGGCAGGTCGGCAAGCGCGATCCTTCGCGGACTCGCGATGATCACATCCTCGCCCGCCGAGGACAGCCCCGACCCGGCAAGCAGCTGGATCACCGCATCAGCCGCCGGCGCACCGAACGCGCCCGGCTCGGCCAGCACGTCCATCCCGGCGATCACGCCGGCCGAGACGCTCTGCCCGCGCAGGCGCTGGACGCCTGCCCGCGTCTCCTGTTCGGCGGTCAGCGCCCGGTCGGACAGGGCGCGGCCGATGAAGGGGTGGATGCGCCGGCGCCAGAAGCCCGACACCGATGGTGCCAGCGGCGGGTCGGTGCCGATCACATGCTCGTCGGCCAGCGGCAGGTCGATGCCGGAGACGATGCGCATGGCGGGTGCTTCCTTCTTCCGGCTGCCTCAGCTGGCCGGCGCCAGCAGCTCGGCCAGCGCATCGGCCTTCCTGTCGGCGACGATCGTGCGCAGCTTCCCGACAAATCCGGGCAGGGCCGCATCGGACAGGTCGCGCCCCGCGCGGTCCAGCGCCAGCGCCTGGCCGGAATCACCGAGCCATATCAGGCCGTCGCGCGCCAGCGGCGCGTTCGCCATCGCCGTGGCCAGGCGGGCCAGCCCGTCGCCGGTTGCCGGGCCGCCGTAATCGCTCGCGACATCGACCACGTCGGCCTCGCTCAGCAGGGGTGTCTCGCTGGCCGATGTCCTGGTGTCGCGAACGGCGATGCTGGTCCTGTTGCGCGCCTCCGCCAGCCGTTCGAGGCCAATGCGCGGGGCCAGGCGCTCCGCGCCGAGTGGCGAGACGCCCGGCCGCCCAGGAACCGGCCCGAGGCCGATCGGCGGATCGCGCCTCGGCCCCGGAGTCGGCGCCGGAGTCGTCCCCGGGGTCGACCCGGGAGCCGGCGCCGGCGCAGGCGGCGGCGCCGGCAGCACCGCTTCCAGGTCGTGCACCGCCGAGGTCATCAGCACATCGGAAGCGCTGATCCGCGGCGCGCCGAGGAACGCCGTGATGCGCGCCGCGGCGAACGGCGTCGCCTGTGTGTTCAGCGCAGTGACACGCGCCGCAAGGCCCAGCTCGCCAAGCCGTGCATCAACCGCGCGCTTCAGCCCGACATCGTCGCTGCCGATCGGAACGGCGATGCCGGTGACCTTGGCCTCGCTGGGCACGGCCCGGCGGCGGACGTACCAGACCAGCGGCGCAAGCCCGCCGGTGGGCTGGATGGCGGCGACCGCCTCGCCCCAGGCAGCCTGCCACGCCTTGATCGCCGCGTCCGCCGCGGCGGCCTGGGCCGCGGCAGCGGCATCGCGCAACAGCGTCTCCGAAACACGCGCGCGGCGCAGCGCCAGCGCCTGCAGCATCGCAAGCGGTGCCTGGCGAAGGCCCTGCGAGGGGTCGGGCCGCGCGGCGATCGTCGGCCTGGCCAGTGCGGCCAGGAACTTCTGCAGACGCTGGCGCGAGACCGGTGCCAGCACCACGACCCCGGTCGCGTCGAGCTCCGCGGCATCGCCGGCGAAGTCGATCGGCGGCATCGCGAGCGACTCCTCGACGATCACCGGCAGTTCGTCGGCGGGCACGAAACTGATCGTCACATCGACCGCGGGCGGGAACCACAACTGCCGGAAGCCGAGCGCATCGGGAAGGATCGCCGCCGCCGGCATCGGGCCGGCCGAAGGCAGGGCAGCGAAATATTGCGCGGCGGCGAACGCGGCGGGCAGCCCGGTGCGGGCACGTTCCGCCAGCACGTCGTTGAGCTGGGTGCGGTACTGAAGCACGTGCGCCTCGGCCAGCGGCCGGGGGCGGGCGCCGATGCTGACCGCAAGCGGCGTGTCGGCGCCGGTCTCGCGACGCACCAGCGGGGCGTCGACCCAGCGCACCGACCCGCGCTCCATCGCCAGCATCGCCAGCGGCAATGCATCCTGCGGCAGGCCCACCGCCTCGCCGAGGAAGATTTTTCGCGCCACCTGCCGGCGCGCCTCGGCAAGCGTCGCCGCGCCGCCGGTATCGGGCCAGGGGATCAGGGTGATCGCGGTGGCCTCGATCACCTCGGAATCCTCGACCTGGCGCGGGCCGGAGATCGTGGTGGGGTAGGCCGCGATCGGGTTGGCGCTGAATTCGACCGGGCGCAGCGCCAGCAGGAACAGGCCGGTGCGCCGGCCGAGCGGCGTGCGCGGGATGGCGCGAAGCCCGAGCGTCGAATCGAGCCGTTCCGATGTCGGCAGGTCGAGCAGCGGCACCTGCCGGCGCGTGGTGATCATCACCAGGTCGCCGGCGGGCGTCACCCCATGGCCGGGACGGATCGAAACCTGTTCGCCGCCGGCGCTGCCGGAGATGCTGACCTCCAGCCCGTCGATCACGCCGGTGCCGGTGGCGCGCGCGAGATCGGCCTGGCGCTGGCGGATATAGTCCTGGTCGCGCGTGAGGTCGGCGCCGGTCAGGAACTTGCCGTCGAAATAGCGCGGCCGACGGCGCAACCCATCGAGCACCAGCGCCGAGTTGCCCAGCAGCTGCTGCATCGCATCGGTCGAGAGCACGTTGGGGTCGCCGGTGCGGGCCAGGCGCGCGATCTCGGCGGCCTCGGCCACGTCGATCGCGGTGCGGGCGGAACTGAAGGTCAGGTCCGACATCGGTTGGCTCCTCGGCTCAGGGCCGGATCAGCGGTTCGGCCGTGAAGGCACGGCCCAGCCACTTGCCAGGCATGAAGATGAAGGGGCGGATGCTGTTGTCGACGCTGACCCGCGCGGTCATGTCGAGCTGCGGGCGAACCTCGGGCGGCGCATCGGCGGCGAGCGTCACCGGGATGGCGACGCGCGCCAGCAGCACCGATGCGGTGTCGTGCCCGGCCACGTGCTCGGCCAAGGGATCGAGCCCGCCATCGGCGGCGGTCGCGGCGGTGCCGGTTTCCCAGGAATCGAGCACGGCCTGCAGATGCGCCTCGTCGCTGGCGGCGGCGGCCGGCCAGAAATTGCGCGGCGTCGGGATCGGGCCAGGCCCGCCTTCCGCGCGCGCCACCAGCTCGAGCGATGCGGTCTCGGCGATGCGGGCCGGCACCACGGCATCGAGCGCATCGAACGGGCCGGTGGCGAAGGCAGGGGTCTTGGCGCGCCCGCAGGACAGCGCGCCGAGGAACACATCGACCACCACCGCCACCGGCAAGGCGATGCGCGGCGCGCGATGCACCGCGGCGCGCAGCTGCGCGGTGGACTGGAACGCGAACCAGCGCGCGAGGCGGATGCACCAGGGTTCGGCAATCTCGATCAGCCTGCCGTAGCGGTCGATCGCGATGCCCGGGGCGACATGCAGCTCGAGCTCGGCATCGCCGGCCTCGGGCGGGATCACGCGCAGGCCCGCCAGCGTGCCGAAGCCCGCGAGCGCGGACAGCATGCGCGCGAGCCGGGCGCGGTGATAGGTCTGCTCGTCGCGGAAATCGTCGGCGTCCAGCAGCACGCCGGTGGCGTAGTTCACCCGTTCGGCCGGGGGCATCGCCTCCAGCGGGTCGGCGATCGTTGCGGATGTCGGATCGGCCATGGCGGGGGTTCCTTCGTCAGCCCGGCGGACGAACCGGCCTGATCGGGGTGACCGGTTGCACGATCGGCGGATCAACCGGGCGCGGGCCGACCGGACGCGGATCAAGCGGGCGCGGATCAACCGGGCGCACGACACCGCCAACGGGCAGATCGGGGCGCACCGGTCCGCCCGGCCTTTCCGGCGCCCGCACCTGCACCACCAGCTCGGCGGGGGCGCTTTCGTTGCCGGCATCGTCGAGCACGGTCAGACGGAAGCGCCAGGCGCCGGCCTCCAGCGTGTTCTCGACCGCAAGCGTCGGCGCGCGCGAGCGGAAGGCCACGCCAGGGGCAAGAACCGGCATCGGTCAGGTCCGGTCGACCAGCGTGAACCGATATTCGACCACCCTGCCCGGCGCGACATCCGACGAACGCCCCCCGGACAGGATGAAACTGCTGCCGAACGGGACCACCGCATCGACGCGGCGGCCGTTGGCATCGACCACATCGAGCACGGCGGTCGGCTTCGCCATGTCGCGCACGACCACATCGAGAAACGCCGGATCGGATTCGTTGCCGGCATCGTCGACCACCACCAGGCGGAAGCGGTTCGCCCCCAGCGGCAACTGCGCGGTGGCGCTGACCTCCACCCTGACCACCGGGTCGTTCTGCACCACCGGCGTGTTGAGCTTGAACTCGGGCATGCGAAACTCCTTCGGCTCAGGTCCAGGTCCAGATGTTGCGCTCGATCACGCGCCCGGCCGCCGCTTCCGACCGTGCGGCGCTGAGCAGGAAGCCGGTGCCCGACCACACCTCGGCCGGGCCATCGACGCTGGCGCGCGGCGGCGGGCTGGCGGGGGCATCGCCACGCGCGTCCAGCCTGCCATCGCCCATCACCAGATCGCCGGTGCCAAGCCGCGAGCGATCGACGCGCACGCGCCGCGGCGGCGGCGCATCGACCAGGAAGGTATCGACGCCGACCAGCGATGCGGCACCGACGATCAGCGGCCGGCTGGCTTCCAGCACGTTGGTCTCGACATGCGCCGGCGCCGAGGCGGCGGCGATGGCGGCCAGGCGCGGCAGATCGGCGGTGCGGGCGCCGCGACGCACCAGCACCAGCACGCGATGCGCCAGCCGCTCGAAGAAGGCGATCACCGCGGCGCGTTCGGAACTCGTCTGGATCTCGGCGCTGAAGGCAGCGAGGATCTCGCGCCGCGCCGGATCGCCAAGGATCAGCGTGTCGCCGACGAAACTGTTGCCCGAGGCGGCAAGCCCGAGCGTCAGCGGGTCGCCCTCGTCGGCGAGGTCGGCGCCGAGGATGGTGGCGAAGGTGCGGCGCAGCCGGAAGCCTTCCAGGGCCACGATCTCGCCACGGGTCACGGCGCCACCCGCCAGCACCACGGTCGGCGCGCCGCTACGCGGATCGGCAACGGAAAGAACCAGCGTGCGCATGCTGACGCCATCGAGGCTGGCGAGCGCGAGCTGGCCCGGCCGCGGTACCGGCCGGAACGGATCGACCTGGCCGCCTTGCACCACGACGCCGCCGGTTGCGATCTCCAGCGCCGCCAGCAGGCCGCCCAGCGTGCCGTGCAGCCGCGCGGTATGGGGGGCCGCCCGCAATTCGCTGCGCAACCCCGGCGGTGCCGCCGCCCCCGCCGCCGCCCCCGCCGCGTCGCCCAGGCCGATCCAGCGCGCGAGCCACGCCAGCGCGCTGTCGGGCGCGGCCTGCGGGTCGGTCAGCAGCCAGCTGCCGGCGATCCTGCCCTCCAGCTGGGTCAGCGGGCCCTCGAACAGGTTCAGGAAGCGATCGAGGAAATCCGCCGGCGTCGATCGTCCCGCGATGTCGGCATCGCTGCCGGCGAGCGTTTCGCGATACAGCACCGGCAGGTAGTGATCGCGCCAGGCGAAGCGCTCGGCATAGACGCGGATCGCGGCGAGGTCGGGGCTGACCTGGCTGTCGCCCACCAGGCTCAGATGCAGATAGAGATACCGCCCCTCGATCCTGCGCACCGCGCGGCCCGGCCGCTGCAGCAGCAGCGTGAACAGGCCGGAGCGGTCGGCGAGCTGCGGGCAGGCATGGAGCGGCGGCGCGAACGCCATCTCCGAGGGCTCGGCACACCAGGCGGCGCGGGCGGCATCGGCGGGTCCGGTGGCACTGCCCGCCAGATGCACCGACCAGTCGGGCGCGCCCGGCACGCCTGGTGCCGCCGGCACCGCGCCGACATCATCGGCGAAGGCAGCGATGCGAAGCCCCGCCGTCTCCGGCAGCGACGCCTCGAGATAGAGCCGGTGCCACACCGCGCCGCTCCGCCCGGCATCGAACGGCCCCAGCGTCACGCTGCCCTCGCGCGCATAGGTCGCCCGCGACAGCGCGTGCAGCTTGCGCAGGCCGCCCGGCGTCGCGGCATCGGCACCGGCGAGCGGATAGACCGGCACCGCGCCGAGCGTGTTGCAGAATGCGCCATTCCAGACGCCGAGCAGCCGGAACACCTCGCCGGTCGGCGGCGCCGGGTCGTTTGCATCGAGGTCATAGGCGAACGCCTGCGCGGCGGGCGCCGGGCCATCGCTTGCGATCACCGCGACGCGGCTCTCGCCGACCCAGGTCAGGGCATAGGGGAAGCGAAGCCCAGCCAGCGCGAAGCGGCGGCGCAGCACGCTGCCCTGAAGCGTGAAGAGTTCCGCATCGGCGCCCGCACGCCAGGCCAGCACCGCCACCTGCCCTGCCGCCGAGCAGGCGAGCGCAACCGGCTCGAGCTCGGCCGGCAGCGTCGCGCGGCGCAGCAGCCGAAGCCGCGGCGGGTTCGGGTTCGGCTCGCAGGGTTCGAACCGCTCGCCCTGATCATCCGTGATCCCGCCCGTCCGCAGCGGATGGCCGGAGAGCCGCGCCAGCTGCCGCCCGACACGATCCAGCACCCAGGCACCGCCCCCAGGCGCCGGCGCCAGGCGGTGCGCGCGCAAGCCGGCCCGCGCCACGCGCGCGGGTTGCCAGCGGTCGCGCCGGTCGAGCATCACGACGCCGTCATTGCGCGCGACGTAGAGCACGTCGTCGTCGCCGAACGCGAGGTCGGTCGGCTGCGGCACGCCCGGCGGATCGTCGGGCGGGATGGGAATCGGCGTGGCACCAGGTGCGAAGCCGCCGGCCCGCAACGCGCCCGCGACGCCATCCCACCAGGCATAGGAGCCGCCGGCATCGCACACGGGCGACGGCTTCTGCGCCATCGCGGTTGCGAACACGGCGTCTTCCGCGAGCACCGGCAGCGGCTGTTCACGATCGAGCCGAAGCGTGCGCGTCGCCTCGCGCCAGTCGAGGTGCCGGCCATCGCCCTGCCCGGCGAAACCGCGGGCGGAGGCGACCTGCCAGACGCGAAGGCCGTTGACGTCCATCAGCAGGTCTCCGGTACCACCGGCACGGCGACATCGGGTTCGCCGGCGGCACGGGCGGGCGGCAGCGTGGTCGAGGACGCATCGCCCTCGCTCACCGCCAGCATCAGCAGTTCCGGCATCTGCCAGCGCAGCAGCGGCAGGCGCGCGCGGCCCGAGGAATCCTCGGGCACCATGCGCCAGCGCCGCTCGCCGGGGCGACGGGCGAACAGGTGCACCGGCGCCACCGTGCGCACACCCGCCACACGGCCGATCACCGTCTCGATCGCGCGGTCATCCACCAGCCGGCCGAGCGGCCAGCCGCTGCCATCCGGCCCGCCGGGCGGCAGCGCCCACAGATGCAGGCGGATCGCTTCCGAGACCGCATTCAGCACCGCCTCGCGCTGCGACGAATCCACCAGCTCGACCGCGGCGCTGACCCCGATCGGCACGTAATCGGTGCCGATCACGTAGAGCTCGGTGGCCAGCGGCCGGCGCTCGTCGAGCCAGGCATAGACGGTCTCGAGCGTCGGGCGATCGGGGCGGGGGGCGGGAAGCGCCGTACCCGACCGCGCGGGCATCACCATCACCGAGACCACGCCCGGCACGCCATCGCGCCGCTGCTGCGGCTTGAAGCGCTCCAGCACCTCGACCCGGCCCAGCGCCACGCCCGGCGTGCGCAGCGCGAGCTCCTTGTAGTCGGCAGCCGTGACCGCGCGGCCGCCGTGGCGGATCATGGCGGGGATGCGCGCTTCCGCCACCGCCAGCGATTCGGAATCGGCGCCACCCGTGGTGGCGAGCGGCTGCGTCACCTTCAGCCGCGGCGCGCCCGCGGGCGCGGTGATCGCCTTGATGCTGCCCGGCGGCAGGTTGCCGGATGCACCGCCGCCCGCGCGCATGCGCACGACCTGGATCATCCGCCCGGCACCGGGGACGAGGCCGCGCACGCCGTCGCCGAAACGCACGCTGCCGGCTTCCGTATCCAGGCTGTAGACGCGGTCGTCGCGCCCGGCGGCGGCGGTATCGGGCACCTGCCGCCAGGCACGCATGCCCTCCTCCTCCTCGACCTCGACGACCAGGCTCGCTGCCTCGACCGACTGCGCGCCGAGCGAAAGCTCGAGCGCGGAGGCACCGGTGCCCTGGCCGATCACCTGGCGGCCCAGCGTGCGGCGCGCTTCGATCGCAACCGCATTCACCCCTGCCCACGCCAGTTTCAGGCTCGCAGGCCGGGCCGCAGCGCGACCCGCGACCGGCCGCATGCGCAGCCACGTCACCAGCCGCGCCGCGATCTCCGGATCGTCGATGCGTGGCGGCCGGTCGGCAACACCCGCCAGGTGCTGGCGCAGCACATCGTTGGTCGGTGCGCCCATGTCGTCCTTGCCCGGCAGCAGCAGGCGCACGACGCCGGTGCGCGTGAGCCCGGCCGAGCCATCCGCCAGCACATCGAGCGGAAGATAATCGTCGCCGGTGCCGGAATCCGCCCCGGTCGCGATCTCCCACACATGCGCGATACGGGCGCGGATGCCGATATCGTCGAACGCCTCCGGCATCGTGACGGCGGGCGCGATGCCGACATTCAGGACACGCCGGCGGTTGGCGCTGCCGCCGCCGAGCTCGTCCCGCACCTGGCCGACCAGCGCCGCATCGGGCTTGCCCGCCAACAGCGCGACCCACAGGCAGCCATCGCGGCTTTCCGCGATCACGTCGCGGCCCGCCGGCTCGGCGGCATCGGCGAACAGCGGCGTGGTGACATAGCCCGCGGGCCGGCCGCCGATGCCGTAGAGATCCTTGAGATCGGGCAGCAGGTTGGCAAGTGCCCGATCCTCGTCGGGCGTCGGCTTGCGCTTCAGGTAGCAGCGCCCCTCGACCGCATGGACGGTGAGTTCGGAAAGCGTCTCGAACGGCACCGGCTTCTCGATGCCGGTGAACAGGCCGAGCTGGGCCGGCACGCTGGCCGCGGGGTCGGCGATCGTCACCTGCAGCAGCCCCTGCGCCGGCACTGCCGGGCGCATGCCGGCACCCAGAAGTCGCAGGAAGGCAAGCCGCTGGCGCTCGGGAATAAGGTTGGCGCGATACAGGATGGTATCGGCAAGCCAGGCGAACAGGTCGATCAGCGTGCGCCCCGGATCGCCCTCGCGCGGGTTGGTCCATTCCGGCGCGTGCGCCGGGATGCGCCTGACCAGGTCGGCGACCAGGTCGTCGAAACTGCGATCGTCGAGTGCTGGCGGGCGGATCGGCATCAGCCTGCTCCCACCGCGACCGTCGCCTGCAGCGTGCCGGCGGCGCCGGTCAGGATCACCCGGTAGGAAATCGTCACCAGCACTTCGCGCGGGTCGGGCGCCGGATCGACATCGATGCGCTCGGCGCGGATGCGCGGCTCGTAGAGTTTCAGCGCGGCGGTGATCGCATCCTGCATGCGCGCGCGCGTGGCAAGATCGTTCGGCGCGTGCAGCATGGCGGCCACGCCGGCACCGAAGCGCGGGCGCATCAGCTGCTCGCCCGGCGCGGTGCGCAGGATCACCTCGATCATCTGCCGCACCGAGGCATGGGGATCGGGCCACAGCAGCACGCCATCATCGTCGGGCACCGCCAGCAGGGGCCAGCCGCGCGCAACCTGCGGCAGTTTCGGCTTCAGGGTGGTGAGGATGGGTCCGCTCATCGCACCACGCTCATTTCGGTTTCGGGATCGGGATGCAGATCTTGATCCAGGCCATCCAGCCGAAGATCAGGTTCAGCATCGACAGGAAGATCGACAGCACGATGAAGGCGCAGATGGTGATCGCCGGGATCGAGAAACTGCAGATCCAGGCGATGTCGAGACCGTTCGTCGAGCCTTCGCCATCCGCGAGCTTCTTCGCATCGCCCTTCAGCAGGTTGGCGATCGCGGGCGGCATCTGCACGGCGACGCTGGGCTTGATCTTCTTCAGGTCGGAGATGTCGGGGAGCGCGATCTTCGCCGCCGGGCCGTCGGATTCCCACCAGGGCAGGATCCTGAATTTCTCGCTGTACTCGGTCCAGACCAGTTGCGGCGGGCAGCCGTCGGGGCGCGCGACCCTGATGAAGGCGCGCACGGCATATTGCGCAGCAACCCGCTCGAACTTCGGCGCCGGCGGGGAAAGTGCCACGAACCGTGCCGGCAGGCAGGCCATGGCGAGGCCGCTCAGCTGTGCGCCGCGCGTCGTATCGATCTCCGGCCAGGCGAGCGGCATGGTGAGGCGCGAAGTGTTCGCCTCGCCGGCAACCAGGATCTGTGCCGCGGCCTGGGTGAAGTCGCCCGCCCGCATGGTGCTCGACGGCTGGCCGAAGGCGTCCAGCGCCATCGTCAGCTCGATCGCATCAAGTGCCGTGCGGAGCGCCTGGCCGGTCGGCCCGGGCTCGAACGCACCGAGCTCCGCCAGCAGCTGCTGGAGGAAGATCGCGAAGGATTTCAGCCTGCCATCCGTGCTGTCATCCTCCTCGGCAGAACTCTCCAGCGGCCGCCAGGCGGGGTTGAGGACCTGCCCGGCGCGCGGCATGTCCAGCTGCGGGCGCGGCTTCAGGTAGCTGGAAAGATGCTCGCGGAAGGCAGCCGCCTCGGTCGCATCGAGGTTCGCGTAGTCGGGCGCGGGCGGGGCGACGTCGCTCTCCTCGGCGCTGGCCACCGGCACCAGGCCGTACAGCACGGTCTTGCCCAGTTTCGCGCACAGGTCGGGAGGGGCCGCGAACAGGCCGATCGTCTCCTCGGCGAACGCGGTCTCGCCGCGGCGGGAGGCGATCAGCGCCGCGATCTGGCGTGCCGCCTGGCTCCGCGGCGACGGCCGCATCGCCGGGTCGGGATCGAGCGTGTCGCCGGCGAGCCCGAGCCAGCCCCTGCGCTGCGAGGCATTGCGCATCCACCCTGCCCAGCCCGCGCCGTCGGCGCGCCGCAGCACCAGGCCCATGCTGTCGATCTTGGCGGGATCGAGCCGCGGGCTGCCCGGCATGCGGCAGGCCGCCTCCAGCAGCACCAGGTGGAACCGCCGATGCATCGGCAGATGCAGTTCCAGCACGCCGTCCTTGCCGCGCCGCCTGCCGCGCCGCCCGCCGAGGCGCCGGTCGCTGTCCGGCGCGGCAAGATCATCCAGCACCGCGCCGATGAAGTCGGTTTCGCTGGCGGTCACGATCATCGTGCTGGGCTGGCCGCCGCCGAACGGGCGAAGCATCACCTCGTGCGGCGCGATCTCCGGCAGCCGGGCCGGCAGGCGCCGGCGCACCGCCGGGTGCAGGGCGCGTGGCGAAAGGGCGCGTGCAGCCGGGGCGGCCGCGGCTACCATATGTTGCCCGCCCCCGGCGTGTACGTGCTGCCGACCACCGTGGTGGCGATCAGCGTGTCGCACTTCACGACGCCGCTGAATTTCGACATTCCGGCATCGACCTTTACCATGCCGGCCGAGACCTCGACCTGGCCGGCGCTGACCTTGACCTTGGCGCCCGCCTGGATGTCGACGCCCTGGGTATCCATGGTGATGGTGTTGCCGGCCGCTTCCAGCTTGATCTTGCCGCCGGATTCGTCGCTCAGCGTCGCCTTCACGCCCGCGGGCGTCTCGATCTCGACCTTCTCCTGGCCGCTGCTCTCCTCGACGATGGCGATGCGGGTGCCGTTCTTGCCGGTCAGGGTCCAGCGATCGACGGCGCTGCCGCCGATCGTCTCGGGGATGGCCGTGGCGCCGTTCCACAGCGCGCCCACCACCACGGCCGCGCGCGGATCACCCGCCACCAGCAGCACCAGCACCTCCTGGTCGACATCGGGGATCAGGAAGGCGCCGTAATTGTCGCCGGCGAAGGGCACGGCGACACGCGCCCAGATCGGCGCCTCGTTGTCGGCATCCGGGGCCAGCAGCTGCACCTGCACGCGCGACAGGCTGTTCGGATCCTGCACCGAGACGACCTTGGCAAGATGCGCGCCGGACCACCACGCCGGCGGCACGGAAAGGGGATGCAGCGGCTTCACGGGCCGCGCCCCAGGTACGCGCACTCGGCGCGGAAATCGGTCAGGTAGCCGCGATCGAGGTCGAAGCGGTGGGTCGCTTCGGTGACCGTGTAGGTGTTCTCGAAGAACGGGTTGACGCCGGCGATCTCGACCTGGCTGCCGACACGGAGGTCCGGGTTGCCCTCGGCGGTGGCATCGGCGCGCACGAAGCCGCGCGCGCGCCGCGCATAGAGCGCCTCGGCCAGCTGCCGCGCCTCGCCTTCGGTCAGCGCGCCGTGATGGCCGACATGCTCGCGCGCGGGGTCGAGCAGCGGGCGCAGGAGCGACGGCCCGTCCTGCCCCTGCCCGGGCCCCAGCGTGCCGGCGCTCGCGCGCCCAGCCACCTTCTCGCCGGTCGCGGGATCGAACCCGCCGACGCGCACCTCGCTCGCCTGGTCGGCGAGATCGGCGGTGATGCGCGCCCGCAGCAGCCCGGCCCCCAGCACCAGGCGGAGGCTCGAGCGCGGTTCGTCGGCCACCTTGCCGACCTGCATCCGGTCTTCCACCAGCAGCAGGTCGGCATCGAAGGCGAGCAGGATGCGACGCAGGAAAGCAAGGTCGCTCTCGTTCATCTGCACCCAGTCCGACACCGGCTGGTCGAGGCCGTCGCGAATTTCCGGCCGCAGGCCGTGGTCGCCGGCGATGCGGCGCGCGATGTCGGCGGGCGAGGCCTGCTCGAACACGTGTGATTTCCGTGTGCGCCTGGCCTTCCACAGCCGATCCTCGGCCAGCACCGTGAACAGCGGGCTGGTGTTGGGGCCGGCTTCGGCCTCGATCGCGGTGATGGTGCCCTTGAAAACCGCCTGCCTCGGGAACTCCGCCGGCGGTGCCGAGGAATCGCCGGCATAGACCGCGATCTCCGCGCCGAGCTGCACCGGCGAGCCGGCGGTCGCGCCATAGCCGGCGCTGCCGTCGCCGAAGCCCAGCACATCGACCAGCGAAAGTTCCAGGCTGGAAAGCCCGCCCTGCTGTTCGCGCATCACGAAGCGGAAGATGTTCGCCGACAGCAGCGGCAGCGCCTGGCCGCCGATGTTGATCGTGGGGCGCGCATTGATCGTCAGGGGGGCGTCGCGGGGCATCGTTCAGTCGCACCAGAGCCGCAGCCGGCGGTCCGCCTCGCGGCGGAGTTCGGCAAGGATGCGCGGCATGTCGGGCGGCGGGCGGCGCTGCGGCTCGCTCGGCTCGCGCGCCGGTGCCGGCTCCTCCTGGACCTCCGCGGTCACTTCGCCGATCGTGACGGGCAT